>DASZVK010000341.1:0-5947 GCA_035547175.1 Solirubrobacteraceae bacterium | reverse complement strand
AGCAGCGCGCGCGTGCGCTCGACGATCGCGGCGCGCGCGCTCTTGGGGTGATAGATGAACGTGCGGCCGAACCGGACCTCGCCGGCCACGCCGACGAGCCGCAGCTCGGCGACGTCGCCGACCTCGACGCCGTCGTAGGAGGGCAGCGGCGCGGCCTCGCCGCGGCCGACGACGCCGTCGGCGCCCTCGAGCTCGACCTCCAGCAGCGTCCGCCGCTCGATCGTGCCGTGCGCCGCCGCGAACGGCGCGCGCAGCCCGACGACGCGCTCGCGGATGCGCAGCCGCATCAGCTCAGCAGGATCCCCGCCGACAGCAGCAGGCAGAAGACGAGCTGCAGCAGCCCCGTCTGCGCGAGCGCGCCGTTCAGCGACGGCCCGTCGGCGCGCGTCGCCACGATCCGCGCCACGCGGGCCGCCAGCCCGACGGCGAGCAGGACGAGCAGCAGCCACGGCTGCAGCGAGCCGGCGATCCACGGCACCTGGGCGACGACGAACGCGCTGCCGACGAGCACGGCGTACAGCACGCGCGAGCGCTCGCGCCCGATCCGCACGGCGAGCGTGCGCTTGCCGGCACGGCGGTCGCTCTCGATGTCGCGCACGTTGTTGACGACGAGGATCGCGGTCGCGATGAAGCCGACCGGCACCGCCAGCACGAACGCCTCCCACGGCAGGTGCTGGATCTGCACGTAGTAGGAGCCGACGACCGCGACGACGCCGAAGAACAGGAAGACGAACACCTCGCCGAGGCCCTCGTAGCCGTACGGCCGCGGGCCGCCGGTGTAGAGCACGCCGGCGAGGATCGACGCCGCGCCGATCGCCAGCAGCACCCAGCCGGCGACGACGATCAGGTAGACGCCGCAGGCGACCGCCGCGCCGAACGTCAGGTAGGTCGCGACGAGCACCTGGCGCGGCGGCACGAGCCCGCCCGCGGTGACGCGCACCGGCCCGATGCGGTCGTCGGCGTCGGCGCCGCGGCGCGCGTCGGAGTAGTCGTTGGACAGGTTCGTCCCGATCTGGATGAACAGCGCGCCGAACAGCGCGCAGAGGAACGCGGCGACGTCGAACTCGCCCGCCTGGCCGGCCAGCGAGGTGCCCACGAGGACCGGAGCGGCGGCCGCGGGGAGCGTGCGCACCCGCGCCGCCATCAGCCAGATCCTCATGGGCGGCGGGGGAACCTCTGGAAGTCGGGCGCGCGCTTGTCGCGGAAGGCCTCGCGGCCCTCGCGCGCCTCGTCGGAGCCGTAGAAGAGCAGGTTGGCGTCGTGGGCGAGCTGCTGCAGGCCGGCCATGCCGTCCTCGTGGGCGTGGAAGCTCGCCTTCAGCAGCCGCAGCGCGAAGGGGGAGAGGGCGAGCATCTCGCCGCACCAGGAGACCGTCTCCTGCTCGAGCCGCTCGAGCGGCACGACCGCGTTGACCAGGCCCCAGTCCAGCGCCTGCCGAGCGTCGTACTCGCGGCACAGAAACCAGATCTCCTTGGCGCGCTTCTGGCCGATCTGCGCGGCCAGCAGCGAGGCGCCGAAGCCGCCGTCGAACGACCCCACGCGCGGCCCGGCCTGGCCGAAGCGCGCGTTGTCGGCCGCGATCGTCAGATCGCAGCAGACGTGGAGCACGTGCCCGCCGCCGACCGCGTAGCCGGCGACCATCGCGACGATCGGCTTGGGCAGGCGGCGCATCTGGACGTGCAGGTCGGTGACGTGGAAGCGCCCGGCGCCCGAGCCCGGTTCGAGCTCGTAGCCGTGGTCGCCGCGGACGCGCTGGTCCCCGCCCGAGCAGAACGCCTGCTCGCCCTCGCCGGTGAGCACGATGACCCCGACCTCGGGGTCCTCGCGCGCCTGCTCGAGCGCCCGCGACATCTCGACGACCGTCTGCGGGCGGAACGCGTTGTGGACCTCGGGGCGGGCGATCGTGATCTTGGCGATCCCGGCCACGGGCTCGCCCGACTTCTCGTAGCGGATGTCCTCGTACTCGCCCGCCGGCGTCCAGGTGACCGTCATCCCGCGGAGCCTAGTCGCGCGCGGCGGCGGCGGCCGTAGGCTGCGAGCCGTGAAGGTCGAGCCCTGGCTCCTGCGCGCGGCGCGCCTGCACCCCCGGCGCGAGGCGCTGCGCAGCGCCCGCGGCTCGCTGACCTACGACGAGCTGGCCGAGCGGGCGCTGCGCGCGGCGACGACGCTGCCGCGCGACGGCGGCTGGATCGGCATCGCGCTGCCCGCCGGCGAGGACTTCGTCGTCGCCCTGCACGCCTGCCTGCTGCGCGGCTGCGTCGCCGTGCCGGTCGACCTGCGCCTCGGCGAGCGCGAGCGCGCGCTCGTCACGAGCCGCTGCGTGCGGGTCGTCGAGCAGCCGCTGAGGGAGCCCGCGCGCCGGGCGTGGTCGACCAGGCGCCCACTCGAGCAGACCGCGATCGTCGTGCACACCTCCGGCACGAGCGGGCCGCCCAAGCCGGTCGAGCTGACCTACGGCAACTGGCTGTGGAGCGCGCTCGGCGCGCACGCGGCGATGGGCCTGCGCGGCGACGAGCGCTGGCTGTGCGCGCTGCCGCTGTCGCACGTCGGTGGCCTCTCGATCCTGATGCGCAGCGCGATCTACGCGACGACCGCGATCGTCCACGAGCGCTTCGACGCCGACGCGATGCTCGCCGCGCTGCGCGACGACGCGACGCTCGTCTCGCTCGTGCCGACGACGCTCGCGCGCCTGCTGGACGCCGGCCTCGACCACCCGCCGGCGCTGCGCTGCGCGCTGATCGGCGGCGCGCCGATCCCGCCGGCGCTGCTCGAGCGCGCGCGGGCGGCGGGCGTGCCGACGATGCAGACCTACGGCCTGACGGAGACCTGCTCGCAGGCGACGACCGACGGCCGGCCGCTGTTCTGCACGACGGTCGCCGTCGCGCCCGACGGCGAGATCCTCGTCACGGGCCCGACCGTCGCGGGGTGGGCGGGATCGAATCGCCCGGTGCTGCGCACGGGCGACCTCGGCGCGATCGACGCCGACGGGCTGCTGCACGTCACCGGGCGCAAGGCCGACACGATCGTCACCGGCGGCGAGAACGTCGCGCCGACCGAGGTCGAGGCCGTGCTCGCCGAGCACCCGGCCGTCGCCCAGGCCGCGGTCCACGGCCGCCCGGACCCCGAGTGGGGCGAGGCGATCGTCGCCAAGGTCGTCCTGCGCGAGGGCGCGGCGCCTGCCGACGGCGAGCTGCGCGAGCACTGCCGCGCGCGCCTGGCGCCCTACAAGGTGCCCAAGTCCTTCGAGGTCGTCGACGCGCTGCCGCGCACGCGCTCGGGCAAGCTCCTGCGCCGCGAGCTGACCTGAGAGACTGCGCGCCGTGGACCACGAGGATTTCCGCGCGGCCAGCCGCGAGCAGTGGGAGGGAGCGGCCGCCGGCTGGGGCGCCCGGCGGGCGACCTTCCAGGCCGCCGCCGAGCCGGTCTCGGCGTGGATGGTCGACGCGCTCGACCCCCAGCCGGGCGAGACCGTGCTCGAGCTCGCGGCCGGGCCGGGCGACACCGGCCTGCTCGCCGCCGCGCGGATCGCGCCGGGCGGCCGCCTGATCAGCACCGACGGCGCCGAGGCGATGGTCGAGGTCGCCCGCGCCCGCGCCGCCGAGCTGGGCGTCGAGAACGCCGAGTTCCGCCAGATGGAGGCCGAGTGGATCGACCTCGGCGCCGCCTCGGTCGACGGCGTCCTGTGCCGCTACGGCTACATGCTGCTGGCCGACCCCGAGGCCGCCCTGCGCGAGACGCGCCGCGTGCTGCGACCCGGCGGGCGCGTCGCGCTGGCCGCCTGGGACGCGCCCGAGCGCAACCCGTGGATGTCGACGATCGGCGCCGAGCTCGTCGCCCAGGGCCTGTCGGAGCCGCCGGCGTCCGGCGCCCCGGGGCCGTTCTCGTTCTCCGCGCCCGGGCGCATAGAGGAGCTGCTCGACGCCGCCGGCTTCGCCGAGTGGCGCGTCGACGCCGTCGACCACGGCTTCGCGGCGGCGAGCTTCGACGACTGGTGGGAGTTCCAGTACGACCAGTCGCCGACGCTCAGGGCCCAGCTCGCCGACGCCACGCCCGAGCAGCGCGACGCGCTCTACGAGGGCGTCGCGGCGCGCGTGGCGCGGTTCGCGCGCGACGACGGGTCGCTGTGGCTGCCGGCGCGGACGCTGGTGGCGCTGGCCGAGGCCTGACGCGCGCGGGGCCGAGCCGGCCGGCCGGGAACGCCCGCAGGCGAGCGATAGGCTGCGGCGCCCATGTACTACGACGACGACGCAGACCTCGGCAAGCTCGACGGCAAGACCGTCGCGATCATCGGCTTCGGCTCCCAGGGCCACGCCCACGCGCTCAACCTCAAGGACTCGGGCGTGTCGGTCGTCGTCGGGCTGCGCGAGGGGTCGGCCTCGGTCCAGCAGGCCCGGGACGGCGGCCTCGAGGTGATGCCGGTCGCCGACGCCGCCAGCCACGGCGACATCGTGATGATGCTCGTCCCCGACGAGCTGCACCGCCAGGTCTGGGAGGGCGAGGTCCGCGACGGGATCGTCGACGGCAACGCGCTGTTCTTCGGCCACGGCTTCTCGATCCTCTACGGCGAGGTCGAGCCTCCGCCCGGCGTCGACGTCGCGCTCGTCGCGCCCAAGGGCCCCGGCCACCTCGTCCGCCGCCAGTACCTCGAGGGCAGCGGCGTGCCGGCGCTCGTCGCCGTCCACCAGGACGCCACCGGCCAGGCCAAGGACCTCGCGCTGGCCTACGCCAAGGGCATCGGCGGCACCCGCGCCGGCGTCTTCGAGACGACCTTCCGCGAGGAGACCGAGACCGACCTGTTCGGCGAGCAGGCCGTCCTCTGCGGCGGCGCGTCGGAGCTGGTGCAGGCCGGCTTCGAGACGCTCGTCGAGGCCGGCTACGACCCGCAGATGGCGTACTTCGAGTGCCTGCACGAGCTCAAGCTGATCGTCGACCTGATGTACGAGAAGGGCCTGGCGGGGATGCGCTACTCGATCTCCAACACGGCCGAGTACGGCGACTACACGCGCGGCAAGCGCGTGATCACCGACGAGACGCGCGCCGCGATGCGCAAGATCCTCGGGGAGATCCAGTCCGGCGACTTCGCGCGCGAGTGGATCGCCGAGAACCGCGCCGGCCAGGAGAGCTTCAAGCGGATGCGGGCCGAGCAGGCCGCCGCGCCGGTCGAGACCGTCGGCAAGGAGCTGCGGTCGCACATGGCGTGGATCAAGACGGACTTCTGAGCCGCCCGCCCGCCGTGCCCGCCCAGGCGACGATCGCGATCCCCGAGGACCTCAGGCCCGCCGACGGGCGCTTCGGCTGCGGGCCGTCGAAGGTCCGCCCCGAGCAGCTGCGCCGCCTGGCCGACAGCACGGCGCTGATGGGCACCTCGCACCGCCAGAAGCCCGTGCGCGACCTCGTCGCGCGGGTGCGCTCGGGCCTCGCCGAGCTGCTCTCGCTGCCCGACGGCTACGAGGTCGTGCTCGGCAACGGCGGCACGACCGCCCTCTGGGACGCGCTCGCATTCGGCATCGTCCGCGAGCGCGCCGCCCACCTGACCTACGGCGAGTTCTCCTCGAAGTTCGCCGCCGTGACGAAGGGGGCGCCGTTCCTCGCCGACCCGGTCGTCATCTCGACCGACCCCGGCGACGCCCCGTCGCCGTTCGCGCTGCCCGCCGACGGCGTCGACGTCGTCGCCTGGGCGCACAACGAGACCTCGACCGGCGTCATGGTCCCGGTCGTCCGTCCGGTCGGCGACGCGCTCGTGCTGATCGACGCCACGTCGGGCGCCGGCGGCCTGCCGCTCGACGCCTCGCAGGCCGACGTCTACTACTTCGCGCCGCAGAAGGGCTTCGCCTCCGACGGAGGGCTGTGGCTGGCGCTGATGAGCCCGAGCGCGATCGCGCGCACCGAGGAGCTCGCGTCGCGCTGGACGCCGGCGTGCCTGTCGCTTACCGTCGCGATCGAGAAC
>DASZVK010000340.1:0-6675 GCA_035547175.1 Solirubrobacteraceae bacterium | reverse complement strand
CGACGGCGACGACGTGGCCGAGGCGCTCGCGCGCGCCCACCACCTCTCCGAGCAGGCCTACGTCGTCGACCTCGCGTGGCTGCGCTCGACGCCGTGGCGCGAGCGCGTCGCGGCGACGTTCGACCCGCCGCACCTGCGCCCCGAGCTGCGGACGATCTCCTCGGTCACCATCCGCCACCACCCCGACTCGACCGTCGCGGGCCTGCTGCTCGTCGGCTGGCTGGCCTCGCGACTGGGCTGGGAGCCGGCGCGGCTGCACCGCGCCGACGGCGGGCGCGCGCTGCGCGGGACGGCGCGCCGCGACGGCGGGGACGTCGCGATCCGGCTCGAGCCCGCGCCCGAGCAGCAGGTGCGCGGCCTGGCGACGCTCGAGCTCGTCGCCGCCCACGGGCGCTCGCTGCGACTCGACCGCGGCGAGGGCGGCCTGCGCGCGCGCCGGCGCGACGCGCACGGGAACGAGAGCGAGTGGACGCTGATGGGCGCCTCGCGCGGGGAGTCGGGGATCCTCGCCGAGGGCATCCGCCAGGCGCTGCTGCGCGACCCGACGTACGCGCCCGCGCTGGCGGCCGCGGAGGCGATGGCGGCGTGACGGATCGGCTGCTGCCGGGCATCGCCGACATCCCGCTCGGCGGCTCCCCGTTCCCCCCGATCGCCGAGTACGCGTTCCTCTCCGACACCGAGACGACCGCGCTGGTGGCACCGAGCGGCGCCGTCGAGTGGATGTGCCTGCCGCGCATGGACGGGCCGTCGGTGTTCGGCGCGATGCTCGACCGCGACGCCGGCGACTTCCGGCTCGGCCCCGCCGACACGCTCGTGCCCGTCGGCCGGCGCTACCTGCCGGGGACGATGGTGCTGGAGACGACGTGGGGCACGAAGACCGGCTGGGTCATCGCCCGCGACGTCCTGCTGGTCGGCCCCTGGCGCCACGAGGACGAGCGCTCGAGCACGCACCGCCGCTCGCCGACCGACTACGACGCCGAGCACGTCCTGCTGCGCGTGCTGCACTGCGTCAACGGCTCGGTCGAGATCAACCTCGACTGCGCGCCGGTGCTCGACTACGGCCGCGCGCCGGTGACCTGGCAGTACGCCGGCCCCGGCTACCACAGGGCGGTCGCGCGCGCCGACGGGCACGACCTCGAGCTGACGCTGACGACCGACCTGCGACTGGGCTTCGAGGACCGGCACGCCCATGCGCGCACGACGATGCGCGACGGCGACCTCGCGTTCGTCGCCCTGTCGTGGTCCGAGCGGGGCGGTCCCGTCAGCTACGAGGACGCCCACCAGGCGCTCGTGCGCACGTCGGACTACTGGCGCGACTGGCTCGCGCACGGCGAGTTCCCCGACCACCCGTGGCGGACCTACCTGCAGCGCAGCGCGCTGACGCTCAAGGGCCTGACCTACGCGCCGACCGGCGCGATGGTCGCCGCGGCGACGACCTCGCTGCCCGAGACGCCCGGCGGCGAGCGCAACTGGGACTACCGCTACACGTGGATCCGCGACTCCACGTTCATGCTCTGGGGCCTCTACACGCTCGGCTTCGACTGGGAGGCCAACGACTTCTTCTACTTCATCCACGACGTCGCCGCGGGTGAGGAGGACCTGCAGGTGATGTACGGGATCGGCGGCGAGCGCCGGCTCGACGAGCGCACGCTCGACCACCTCGACGGCTACGAGGGCGCCAAGCCGGTGCGCGTCGGCAACGGCGCCTGGGACCAGAAGCAGCACGACGTGTGGGGCGCGCTGCTGGACTCGATCTACCTGCACACCAAGTCGCGCGACAACCTGCCCGAGTCGGTCTGGCCGATCCTCGAGCGCGCGGTCGAGAGCGCGATCGCCCACTGGCGCGAGCCCGACCGCGGCATCTGGGAGGTGCGCGGCGAGCCGAAGCACTTCGTCTCGTCGAAGGTCATGTGCGGGGTGGCCTGCGACCGCGGCGCGCGCCTGGCGCGGCTGCGCGGCGATGCGCCGAGCGCCGAGCGCTGGCAGCGGGCCGCCGACGAGATCCACGCCGACGTCTGCGCCAACGGGACCGACGCGCGCGGCGTCTTCACCCAGCACTACGAGACCGACGCGCTCGACGCGTCGCTGCTGCTGATGCCGCTCGTGCGCTTCCTGCCGCCCGACGACGAGCGCGTGCGCGCGACGGTGATGGCGATCGCCGACGAGCTCGCCGACGACGGGCTCGTGCTGCGCTACCGCGCCGAGCAGACCGACGACGGCATGCACGGCGCCGAGGGCGCGTTCGCGATCTGCTCGTTCTGGCTGGTGTCGGCGCTCAGCGAGATCGGCGAGGCGGGCCGGGCCCGCGAGCTGTGCGAGAAGCTGCTGTCCTACGCCTCGCCGCTGCACCTGTACGCCGAGGAGATCGACCCGCGCTCGGGCCGTCACCTGGGCAACTTCCCGCAGGCGTTCACGCACCTGGCGCTGATCAACGCCGTCATGCACGTGATCCGCGCCGACCGTGCCCTGCTGCTCGCCCAGCAGCCGCTCGACGCCACGCGACGCGAGGACGAGCCGCGCTCGCTGTCGCCCAGCCTCGACCTGCCCGCCCGCTCGGAGGAGGGCGGGTCGTGAGGCTCGTGCGCCTGGCCGACGCGGACGCCGTGTCGGCCGCGGCGGCCGAGGAGCTGGCCGGCCTGCTGGCCGCCGCGCTGGGCGCGCGCGGCGTCGCCCACCTCGCGCTGACCGGCGGCTCGTCGGCGGCGCCGGTCTACGAGCGGCTCGCCGGCCTGGTCGGCGACTGGTCGGCCGTCCACCTGTGGTGGGGCGACGAGCGCTGCGTGGCGCCCGACGACGAGCAGTCCAACTTCCTGATCGCCCGGCGCGCGCTGATCGAGCCGGCCGGGATCGGCGCCGACCGCGTGCACCGGATGCGGGGCGAGCTCGGGCCCGCCGACGGCGCGCGCGCCTACGCCGCCGAGCTGGGCGAGCACGTCGCCGCGCGCGACGAGCGCGGCCTCCCCGTGCTCGACGTCGTCGACCTCGGCCTCGGCCCGGACGGGCACGTCGCCTCGCTGTTCCCCTCGCACCCGCTGCTCGCCGTCGACGACGCGACGGTCGCGGGCGTGACCGACTCGCCCAAGCCGCCGCCGCGGCGGATCACGCTGACGCTGCCGGTCCTGCGGGCGGCACGCGCGCTCGTCGTGCACACGGCCGGGGCGAGCAGGGCCGAGGCGATCGCGCGCGCCGCCGCCGGCCCGGACCCCGCGGTGCCGCTGTCGCTGCTACCCACCGACCGCCTCACGCTGATCGCCGACGAGGCCGCGGCCGGCGGGCTGGGCTGAGGGCGCCGCCCGTCCCGCCCCGCGGTGGGCCGACTTCGGTCTGGCAGCCCGACCTAAGTCGGCCCACGGCTCCCGAGGAGCGTGCGCAGCGCGTGGACGACCGACGGCTCATCGGTCGTGAGCTGACGCCACGTGAGCTGGAGGTGGCGGTAGCCCGCGGCCTGCATCGCGACCGAGCGTGCGCGGTCTGCCTCGAACCGCCGTCGCGTGCGGTGGTGCTCCCAGCCGTCCAGCTCGACCGACACGCGCCGGCGGCGCCAGAGCACGTCGAGCTGCCACTCCTCCCCGCCGCCCAGCGTGACCCACACGTTCGTCTCCGGCTCGGGCAGCCCCGCCTCCCGCACCAGCCTCAGGAACCGGCGCTCGAGCTGCGACCGCGTCACCCTGGGCTCGGCGGCCACCACCCGCGCCAGCCTCCCCCTCCCTCGGTGGCCTCCGCCGCGCGCCAGCACCGATTCGAGCGCGGCCGCATCCACCAACCGCATCTGCGACGCCCGCGCCACCGCCGACTCGAGATCGCCGGGCGCGAGCGCCGCTGCCAGGTCCAGCAGCGTCCTCGCGGGCGAGGTCACGGGGATGGCGCGGCGGGTGGCGACGTCCTCCGGGGCGAGCCCGCGCGTGCGGTGCACGTCGATTCCCGGCCGGACGCCGCGGCTGCGCGGCGCCGTCACGTCCACGCGCACGGCCGCGGTCGACCGCAAGCCCCACAACGCCGCCGCGCTGCGGTGGCTCAGCACCGCGCCCTCGCCGCAGGCCAGCACCGCCGCCAGCCACCGGCCCTCCGGCCGCAGCGCAGCGTGGCCGACGGCGTAGACGCCACGATGCAGCGGGCGCAGGCGGCCGACCGCGACCTGGTGCTTGACGGCGCCCGGGGCGACGCCGAGCGCCCGCAGCTGCCGGACGCTCACGACTCCCCACTGGCGCTCGGCCAGCAATGCGACCTCCAGCCAGGGGTGTGGGCCGAGTCGAGCCTGTATGTCCGACCCGACTCGGCCCACCCGCCCAGGATCGGGCGGCTCAGGCTGCGGAGGACGCGCGGGACGTCGCGGGACTGCGCAGGCGCCGCGGCCGGCCGGGCAGGTACCAGTTCCAGTCGCCGAGCAGCTTCATCGTCGCCGGCAGCAGGACGGCGCGCACGAGCGTCGCGTCGATCAGGATCGCGGTCGCCAAGCCGACGCCCATCATCTTGAAGTCGACGAACGTCAGCGTCGCGAAGATCGCGAACACGGCCACCATCACCGCGGCCGCGCTCGTCACGACGCCGGCCGTCTGCCGGATGCCGTGCGCGACGGCCTCGCCGGTCGGCATGCCGGCGTCGAACGCCTCGCGGATGCGGCTGACGATGAACACGTGGTAGTCCATCGACAGGCCGAACAGGACGACGAACAGGAACATCGGCAGCCAGGCGGTGATGAAGCCGCCCGAGCGGAAGCCGAGCAGGCCCTCGAGGTGGCCCCTCTGGAAGACCTCGACGAGCACGCCGTAGCTCGCGCCGACCGACAGCAGGTTGAGCGCGATCGCCTTGATCGGCACGACGATCGAGCGGAACGTGAACAACAGCAGCAGGAACGCCAGCGCCAGCACGAAGGCGAACACCAGCGGCGCCCTGCTCTTCATCAGGTCGTTGAAGTCCTCCGATCCCGCGGCCTGCCCGGTCACGTAGGCCTTCGCCCCGGCGACGCGGTCGATCGTCCGCGGGACGAGCTCGCGGCGCAGCAGCCCGACCGCCGCGATCGAGCGCGCGTCGGAGCCGCTGCCCGCGGTCGGCAGGCTCATCACCGCGACCGTGTGGTCGGCGCTGCGGTCGATCGTCACCGGCTCGGAGAAGCGGCCGCTGGCGAGCGCCCGCGTGCGCAGCGCGGCCAGCGCCGAGGCGACGCGGGGCGCGCGCACGTCGTCGGCCGTGACGACGACCTGCGAGGGCACCTGGCCGCCGGGGAACGCCTTCTGCGCGCGGTCGTAGACGCGCATGATCTCCAGCGAGCGCGGCATCCCGTCGGGCCCGCTGTTGGCGGTGTGCATCGAGAACGCCGGGATCGCCAGCGCGACGAGCACGGCGCCCGCGGCAAGCGCCGAGACCAGCGGCCGCGCCAGCACGCGGTCGAGCACCCAGCCGATCGCGCGGCTCTCGCCGTCGCCGCGACGCAGCCGGTGCAGCAGCGGGACCCGACCGCGCTCGACGCGATCGCCCAGCCACGCCAGCAGCGCCGGCAGCACCGTGACCGACCCGGCCATCGCCACCGCGACGACCATGATCGACGCCAGGCCGAGGCCCTCGAAGGTGCGGTCGCCGGCGAGGAACATGCCGGCCATCGCCGCAATCACGGTGACGCCGGAGACGAGCACCGCCCGCCCGGACGTCGCCGCGGCGATCTCCACCGCCTCGCGCACGCCCGCCCCGCGGCGGCGCTCCTCGCGGGCGCGGCGCACGTAGAAGAGCGCGTAGTCGACGCCGACGGCCATGCCGATCAGCAGCACGATCGAGGAGACCTGGTCGTCGAGCGGCACGAGCCGGCTCGGCAGCGCCAGCAGCCCGAGCGTCGCCGCGACGGCCGACAGCGCGAGCAGCACGGGGATGCCGGCGGCGACGAGCGCGCCGAAGGCGACGACGAGGATCGCCAGCGTGATCGGGATCGACAGCCTCTCCGCGCGACCGAAGTCGTCGGAGAACGCCTTCGACAGCGCCCGGTCGGCGCTCGCGCCGCCGACCTCGCCGACGCGGAAGCCCGGATGGCGGCTCGCGGCGGCGCGCACCGCGGCCTCGACGGGCACGATCCGCTCGGACTGGACCTCGTCGGAGCCGTAGAGGTCGAACTGCACGATCACCGAGCGGCCGTCGCGCGAGACCTGGCCGCCGTTGCCGGCGTGAAACGGCGAGCGGACGTCGCGCACGCCCGGCTTGCCGCGCACGCCGGCGATCACGTCGCCGACGACCGCGCGCATCGCCGCCGAGCGCGCCTGGCCGGCCGCGCCCTGGATCAGCACGGCCTCGGTGTCGTAGTCGGCGAACGCCCTCTGGACGATCCGGTCGGCGTGGCCGGACTGGCCGGGGTTGCCGCTGTCGTCGGCGGGGTGACGCGTGCCGAGGACGCCGCCGATCGCGACGGCGGCGACGACGAACGCCAGCCATCCGACGATGGCCTTGCTGCGGTTCCGCGCGCTCCATCGGCCGGCGCGGGCGGCGAACGTCCGTGTGTGCATGACGCCATCGTGCGCGCCGCGCGGGCGCGGTCACAGAGGGCGCGCAGGTGTCTTCGCGCTGGGGTTATCCGCACCCCGCGACCGGAGCGAGCGGCCCGATAGGGTCCGTCGCATGGAGATCGTCGGAGCCGGTGCCATCGTCGTCGGCGGCGCGTCGGGCCTCGGCGCGGCCACCGCGCGCGCCCTGCAC
>DASZVK010000339.1:0-1721 GCA_035547175.1 Solirubrobacteraceae bacterium | reverse complement strand
CGCGATGGTCCGCAACCCGCTGGCGCACCCCGGCGGGCTCGCCGAGATCGGCGCGCTGAGGCGGCTGCTGCGCGAGCGCGCGATCGTCGACGTCCGGTCCTACTCGGTGGACGAGGACTCCGGCGGCGTCGGCGCGGACGTGGAGGCGTTCGGCGCCGGCGTCGAGCGCGGCGCCGTCACGACGCGGCTTCTCGACGCCTCGACGCGCACCATCGACGGCTCCTGGCGCGAGCGCGAGGACTGCCTGCGATCGGCCTGACGGGCTCGTTCGGGCCCGATCCGTCCGAATGGCACACGAACATGCGTTCGTGTGCGGTCGCGCCCGGACTACGTCGAGCTCCACTGCCACTCGGCCTTCTCGTTCCTCGACGGCACGGCGCTGCCGCACGAGCTCGCCGAGGCGGCGGAGCGGCTCGGGCACACGGCGCTGGCGCTGACCGACCACGACTCCGTCTCGGGGTCGATGGAGCACGCGCAGGCGGCGGAGGACGGGGGCGTGCGGGCCATCCACGGGGCCGAGGTCACGCTCGACGACGGCCGCCACCTGACGCTGCTGGTCCGCGACCGGCGGGGCTGGCGCAACCTCTGCCGGGTGCTGACCGAGGCGCACGCGCGCACGCGCGTCTACGGGGAGGGGCGCACGGCCCGGCGCAGCGAACGGCCGGCGCTCGCGCTGGCGACGCTGCTCGACCACGCGGAGGGGCTCGTCTGCCTGAGCGGCTGCGCGCGCCGCGGCGTCCACGACGAGCCGACGCTGCGCAGGCTGCGGGACGCGTTCGGGCCGGGCGCGCTGCGCGTCGAGCTCCAGCGGCCGTTCGAGCGCGACGACCGTGCGCGCAACCGCCGCCTGGAGGCGCTGGCCCGGCGGCTCGGCGTCGCCACGGTCGCGACCGGCGACGTCCACGCCCACACGCCCGCGCGGGCGCGGCTGCAGGACGCCTTCGTGGCGATCCGCGAGCACACGACGCTCGACGCCTCCGAGCCGCTGCGCCGCGCCAACCACGCCCACGTCCTGACGACGCCGGCGGCGATGGCGGCGCGCTTCGCCGACCACCCCGAGGCGGTCGCCGAGACGGCGCGGCTGGCCGAGACGCTCGAGTTCGACCTCACGCGCGACCTCGGCTACCGGTACCCGGGCGAGGAGGACGAGACGGCCGACCTCACGCTGGCGACGATCTGCTTCGACTTCCTCGAGCAGCGCTACCCGCGCGACAGCTCGCGCCGCGCCCGGGCGCGCGCCCGGCTCGAGGACGAGCTGCGCGTCATCCGCGGGCTGGGGCTCTCGGGCTTCTTCCTCCTGCATCACGAGATCCTCGAGATGGCCCGCGACGTGGCGACCGAGGTGCGCGGGCGGACCGGGTCGGCGGCCCGCCGCGCGCTGCCGCCCGGCCGCGGCCGCGGATCGTCGGTCTCCTCGATCGTCTGCCACCTCACCGGCCTCTCGCACGTCGACCCGATCGAGCACGAGCTCGAGCTCGGCAGCTTCCACAGCGAGGACCTGACCTCGCTGCCCGACATCGACCTCGACTTCCCGCGCGACGTCCGCGCGGTGCTGATCCCGCGCGTGCACGAGCGCTACGGCAAGGACCGCGCCGCGCTCGTCGCCGCGTTCCCCACGTTCAAGGCGCGCGGCTCGATCCGCGAGCTCGGCAAGGTCCTCGGCCTGCCGCCGGGCGAGATCGAGCGCGTCGCGCGCGGCTCGGAGATGTGGGGGAAGAACT
>DASZVK010000338.1:0-7202 GCA_035547175.1 Solirubrobacteraceae bacterium | reverse complement strand
TCCGGGAAGCGGTAGGCGGGCACGCGCACGCCGCCGTCCTCGAGCGCGTCGAACGGCGCGTCGGCCATCGCCATCACCGCCGCGACCGGCACCGCGCCCGAGCCGGCGCGGATCGCGCGCGCGACCTCGGCCGGGTCGCTGACCATCGGCGGCACGTAGATCGCGATCAGCGCGTCGACCTCGCCGCTCTCGCCGATCGCGCGCACGACGCGCTCGAAGTGCTCCGGCGTCGCCGCGGCCAGCACGTCGACCGGGTTGGCGAGTGCGGCGCCCTCGGGCGCCTCGCGCGCCAGGCGCTCGCGCAGCCCGTCGCCGAACGCCACGACCTCCAGCCCCGCCGCCGCGCACGCGTCGGCGCACAGGATCCCCAGCCCGCCGCCGTTGCTGACGATCCCCACGCGCGGCCCGCGCGGCGGGCGCTGCGCCGCCAGCAGCGCGGCGACGTCGAACATCTCCGACAGCGTGTCGGTCGGCACCACGCCGGCCTCGCGGAACAGCGCCTGCACGCTCGCGTCGGACTGGCCGAGCAGCGCGCCCGTGTGCGAGCCGGCCGCGCGCGCGCCCGCGGCCGAGCGCCCGCCCTTGACGGCGACGACCGGCTTGGAGCGCGCCACGCGCCGCGCCACGCGCGAGAACTTGCGCGGGTTGCCGAACGACTCCAGGTACAGCAGCACGACGTCGGTGCCGTCGTCGCGCTCCCAGTAGGAGAGGAAGTCGTTGCCCGACAGGTCGGCCTTGTCGCCGACCGAGACGAACGCCGACAGCCCGAGCCCGCGCTCGCGCACGACGTCGATCACGGCGATCCCCAGCGCCCCGCTCTGCGAGAGGAACGCGACCCGCCCGGGCGGCGGCGCCTGCGGCGCGAACGAGGCGTTCAGCCGCACGTCGGCGGCGGTGTCGATCACGCCCAGGCAGTTGGGGCCGACGAGCCGCATGCCCGCGCGCCGGCAGACCTCCAGCAGCTCGCGCTGGCGCTCGCGCCCGGCCCCGCCGGCCTCGCCGAAGCCGTCGGACAGGACGACGAGCGCGCGCACGCCCTTGACGGCGCAGTCGCGCGCGACGTCGATCACCGACGCCGCCGGCACGGAGATCACCGCCAGCTCGACCGGCCCGTCGACATCGGTCACGCGCTGCACCGCGGGCAGGCCGCAGATCGTGCCGCCGTGGCGGTTGACGACGTGCAGCTCCCCGGCGAAGCCCGCCGCCAGGGCGTTGCGCAGCACCGCCCCGCCGATCGAGCCGCGCCGCTCGGAGGCGCCGACGATCGCGACCGACGACGGCGCCAGCACGTGGGCGACCGCCGCCGCGGCCGCGGTCGCGTCGCGCTCGTCGTAGCGCGCCCGCGCGTCGGGCCCCAGCTCGGACGGCATCGACACGTGGACCTCGCCCGCCTCGACGCGCACCTCGGGCCGCAGCCCGCTCTCGCGGAAGACCTCGAGCATCGCCCCGTTGCCCGGCAGCACGACCGCCGTCAGCCGCTCGACGCCCTCGGCGCGCATCGCCGCCGCCAGGTGGGCCAGCATCGTCGTCGCGACGCCCTCGCCGCGCAGCCTCGCGGCGACCGCGAAGGCGACCTCGGCGTCCTCGGCGCCGGCCGGCACCGCGCAGGCGTGGGCGAGGATCGTGCGGTCGTCGCCGGCGACCGCGACGAGATCGCGGCGGCCCGGCCGCGTCGACGCCGCCGCGTCGTGGGCGGCGGCCCGCGTGCTGACGCCGCCGCCGAAGAAGCGCATCGCGCGCGCGTCCTCGTCGAGCCCGTCGAGGAACTCGCGCAGCGCGTCCTCGTCGTCGGGCGCCAGCGGCCGCAGTCGCAGCGTCGAGCCGTCGCGCAGGGCGATGTCGACCGCACCCGTCGCGATCCCCATCAGCGCCTCCCGGCGGCCAGCCGCTGGCGGCGGGCGAGCGCGTCGATCACCACCGCGCCGAACAGCACCGCGCCGGTGATCATGTACTTCACCGACGACTCCAGCGCGAGCAGGTCCATGCCGTTGGAGATCGAGCCGATGACGAGCGCGCCGAGCAGCGCCGACCAGGCCGAGCCGCGCCCGCCGAACAGGCTCGTGCCGGCGATCACCGGGCCGGCGATCGCCAGCAGCAGCACGTCGGCGCCGCCGGAGGACTGGTTGACCGCGAGGCCGCGCGAGGCGGCCATGACGCCGCCGGCGGCGGCCATCGTCGACGCGATCGCGAAGACCCCGACCCGGGCGACGTCGACTCGGATGCCGGCGCGGCGCGAGGCCTCGATGTTGCCGCCGATGGCGAACAGGTGGCGACCGTAGCGCACGCGCGTCGTCCAGAAGCCGAACAGCGCGACGAAGCCGAGCAGGATCAGCACCGCCAGCGGCACGCCGCGGTTGCGGTTCATCACGAACACGGTCGCCAGGATCGCCAGGCTCACCGCGGCGACGCGCAGGACGATGAGGTCGGCGCGGCCCGCCTCGATGCCGGCCCGCCGACGGC
Source organism: Solirubrobacteraceae bacterium (assembly GCA_035547175.1). Taxonomy (GTDB): domain Bacteria; phylum Actinomycetota; class Thermoleophilia; order Solirubrobacterales; family Solirubrobacteraceae; genus BP-464. The sequence goes on along the minus strand of DASZVK010000338.1, from coordinate 4,742 downwards.
GCCGGTAGGCCACCGCTGAGGCCACGGCGTAGAGCCCGACGACGACGACGGCGATGATCCAGCCGATCGCGTCGGAGTAGAACGTGAACGTGAGGTCGGTGATCGCCGAGTCGGGCAGGTTGATCGTCCCGGTGGAGCCGAGCACGGCGAGCAGTGCGCCCTGCCACGCGAGCTGCCCCGCCAGCGTGACGACGAACGACGGGATGCCGAAGGCGGTCACCGACAGGCCGTTCGCCGTGCCGATGGCCAACCCCACGGCCAGCGCGGCGACGATGCCGGCGACCGGCGGCCAGCCGTGCTTGACGGTCAGCACCGCCATCACGCCCGCGGCCAGGCCGCTCACCGCGCCGACCGACAGGTCGATCTCGCCGAGCAGCAGGACGAGCACGACGCCCGTGGAGATCAGGCCCAGGGAGACGATCTGCAGCAGCAGGTTGGTGAGGTTGACCGCGCTCAGGAAGCGGTCGTTGAGCAGCTGGAAGACCGTCCAGATGACGGCCAGCATCAGGATCACGCGGATCGACCCGAGCTCGCCCTGGGCGAACGCGCGGACCAGCCCGCGCCCGCCCGGCCGCTCGTCGCGCGGCTCGGCGCCCTGCTGGGGCTCGACGGCGGTGCTCACGCGCCCGCCCCCCCGTGTCCGGCGTGCAGCTCCGCGCGGACCGCGCCGGTGATCGCCGCCACGACCTCCTCCTGGGTGGTGGAGCGGCGCTCGAAGGTCGCCGTGCGGCGCCCGAGGCGGAGCACGACGATGCGGTCGGCGACGTAGAAGACGTTGTGGAGGTTGTGGCTGATGACGACGACGCCGAGGCCGCGTTCGCGCAGGCGGCCGATCTGGTCGAGCACCTGCTCGGTCTGCGAGACGCCGAGCGCGGCGGTGGGCTCGTCGAGGATCACCAGCTTGGGCTCGCCGAGCAGCGAGCGCGCGATCGCGACCGACTGGCGCTGACCGCCCGAGAGCGACCCGACCTCGGTCCGCACGCTGCCCAGCGTGGTGACCGACAGGGAGGTCAGCAGCTCGGTCGTGCGGCCCTCCATCGTGACCTCGTCGAGGATCCGCAGCGCCCCGGGCACGCCGCTCATGACGACCTCGCGCCCGAGGTAGAGGTTGGCGACGACGTCGAGGTTGTCGCACAGCGCGAGGTCCTGGTAGACGGTCGCGATGCCCAGGCGCTGGGCGTCCTGGGGGGTGTGGATCGACACCTTGCGCCCCTCGAAGAGGTACTCGCCGGCCTCGCCCGGCTGCACGCCGGCGATCGCCTTGATCAGCGTCGACTTGCCGGCGCCGTTGTCGCCGACGAGGGCGACGACCTCGCCGGCGTGGACCTCGAAGTCCACGTCGACGAGGGCCTGCACGGCGCCGAAGCTCTTGCTGACGCCGCGCGCGAGCAGGAGGGGAGCCGCCGGGGGGGCGACTTCCTCAGGTCCCTGGCTGGCTGTGGTGGCCATCGGCTCCCCTTCGCTCGCTCGCTTCGACCGCTACTGGAGACCTGCAGCCTTGCACGCCGACGCGTAGGCCTTCGTGCAGATCTGGCTGACCTTCCAGAAGCCGTCCTTGACCACCGTCGTCTTGACGTTGGCCTTCGTGACCGCGACCGGCTTGAGGATGACCGACGGCACCTGGATCTTCTTGTTCCAGGTCTTGCCGTTGACGAGCCCCTTGGGCAGCTTCTTGCCGGTGGCCAGCGACACCGCGAGGACCGCGGCGTCCTCGGCCTCGGGCTTGATCGCCTTGTAGACGGTCATGTACTGCTCGCCGGCGACGATCCGCTGGATCCCGGCCAGCTCGGCGTCCTGCCCGGTGATCGGACGGGTCGCCGGGTCGATGCCGGCCTGCTTCATCGCCGCGATCGCGCCGCCGGACGTGCCGTCGTTGGCGGCGTAGACGCCGACGAAGCCGTTGTTGCCGAGCGCCGTGATCGCCTGCTGCATCTCGGTCTGCGCCTGGTCAGGGCTCCAGTCCGGGGTGTCGTACTCCTTGCCGATCTTCAGGCCGCTCTTGTCGAGCACGGAGTGCGCGCCCTTCTTGAACAGGCCCGCGTTGTTGTCGGTGGGAGAGCCGTTGATCATCACGATCGTGCCGCTGCCCTTGCCCATCGACTTGAGCTTGCTGACGAGGCTCGTGGCCTGCAGCACGCCGACCTTCTGGTTGTCGAACGAGATGTAGTAGTTGGGGTGGGAGTTCAGCAGCAGGCGGTCGTAGGCGATCACCGGCACGCCCTGCTTGCGCGCCTTGTTGACGATCACGGCCGCCGACGCCGAGTCGACGGGGTCGAGGACCATGACCTTGACGCCCTGCGTCAGCGCGGCGTCGGCCTGGTTCTGCTGCTTGGTCGTGTCCTGGTTGGCGTTGCTGTAGACGATCTGGCAGGTCTTGCACAGCGCCTTGACCTTCTTGGTGAAGAGCGGACGGTCCTGAGACTCGTAGCGCGCCGTCTTGGACTCCGGAAGGAGCAGCGCGATCTTCGGGCCACTGGCCGCCGCCTGCGCCGCCGGTGTCGAGCTGCCGCCGCCGACCACGGCGACGACGCCCGTCCCGGCGAACGCGGTTGCGGCGACACACGCCGCGACGGTTCTGATGGACATTGTTCGTGACTCCTCGTGTGATGAGATGCCGACGGGGTCCGTCGACGGTGGCGACGCTACGACCGCCCCGATGGCGGTCCATCCGGTCGCGCCGCTGAAGTCGCCGGTGGTGGACTACCGATATCGCCGCCGGTGGCGCAACGGATGCCGGCGCCCGGCGCGCGATCTAGCGTCGGCCCATGGCCACGACCCCGGACGACGATGAGTGCGCGATCGTCGTCGAGGGCCTGCGGCGCCGCTACGGCGACGTCGAGGCGGTCGCCGGGATCGACTTCTCCGTGCGCACGGGCGAGATCTTCGCGCTGCTCGGCCCCAACGGCGCGGGCAAGACGACGACCGTCGAGATCCTCGAGGGCTTCCGGCGGCCGACGGCCGGCCGCGTCAGGGTGCTGGGCGTCGACCCGGCGCGGGCCGGGCGCGACTTCCGCGAGCGCGTCGGCGTCGTCCTGCAGACGGGCGCGCTCGACGACGCGCTGAGCGTCGAGGAGACCCTGCGCCACTACGCCGCCTGCTACGCGGCGCCGCTGCCGTGGCGCGAGCTGCTCGACATGGTCGCGCTGGTGTCGCGCCGTCGCGCGCGCGTGCGCGACCTGTCGGGCGGGCAGCGCCGCCGCCTGGAGCTGGCGCTGGCGCTGGTCGGCGACCCCGAGCTCGTCTTCCTCGACGAGCCGACGACCGGGCTGGACCCGCACGCGCGGCGCGCCGCCTGGGAGATGATCGCCGCGCTGCGCGAGGACGGCCGCACGATCCTGCTGACCAGCCACTACATGGACGAGGTCGAGCGGCTCGCCGACCGCGCCACCGTCCTGCGCTCGGGACGGCTCGTCGCCGAGGGCAGCCCGGCGCAGCTGCGCGCCCGCGGGCTGCGCACCGAGATCCGCTTCCGGCTGCCGGACGGCGCGCCGCTGCCCGCCGGGCTCGCCGCGCTCGCCGACACGCAGCCCGACGGGACGACGTCGATCCTCACGCGCACGCCGACCGAGGTCATGGCGCGGCTCGGCGCGTGGGCCATGGGCCACGGCGGCGAGCTGGCCCGCCTGAGCGTTACGCCGCCCTCGCTGGAGGACGTCTATCTCGAGCTCACCGAGCCGGGGGGGCGGGCCGATGCGCGCTGAGCACGTCCCCTGGCCGCGGCTCCTGGCGCTCCAGATCGGCCACCACCTGCGCCTGCTGCGCCGCTCGCCGCTGGCCGCCTTCTCGACGCTCGCCCTGCCCGTGATGTGCCTGCTGGCCGTGGGGCTGCTCAACGACCAGCGAGCGCTGGCCTCGCGCGGCGGGATCGCCTTCGCCCAGTTCGCCACGCCGGGCATGGCGGCCTTCGCGATCATGGACGCCGGCTTCACCTACGTGCTCACGACGCTGGCTCTGGCGCGCGAGCGGGGGATCATGCTGCGCGTGCGCAGCACGCCGATGCCGACCTGGGTCGACCTGGTGGCGCGGATGGTCACGGCGGGGGCGGTGGCGCTCGCCTCGGCGGCGGCGGTCGTCGGGGCCGGGGCGCTGGCCTACGACGTCGTCGTCCCCTGGGACGCGCTGCCCAGCGCGCTGCTCGCCGGCGGGCTCGGCCTCGTCTGCTTCGCCGCGCTCGGCGCCGCCGCGTCGGCGTTCGTGCGCACCGCGGACAGCGCCTTCGCCGTCGCCTGGGGGATCCTGCTGCCCGTCCTCTTCGTCTCCGACGTCTTCCTGCCGCTCGACGGCGGCCCGGCCTGGCTGCGCGCCGTCGCCTCGGCCTTCCCGGCGCGCCACCTCGCGCTCGCCCTGGAGGATGCGTTCAACCCGGTGACCGGCGACGCCCGCCCCGAGTGGTCGCACCTGGCGATGCTGGCGGCCTGGGCCGCGGGGGCGACGCTGGTCGGCGCGCTGGCCGCCGTCAGCGGGCGCTGGCTGCGGCGGCCGCGCGCCGCCTGACGCGGCCTTCTACGGAGGCGGACGGGTACGGCGCCCCGACGCCGCGGCGCACCGGCCGCCGTACGGTCGAGGCATGACCGCGACCGTCGACACCTTCGAGCGCTCGATCCAGACGGCCAACCGCTGGCTGGCCGAGCTGTCCGAGCTGCTCGGCCACCACGACCGCGCGGCGGCCTACCGCGTGCTGCGTGCCGTGTTGCACGCCCTGCGCGACCGCCTCGCCGTCGACGAGGCGGTTCAGCTCGCCG
>DASZVK010000337.1:0-6492 GCA_035547175.1 Solirubrobacteraceae bacterium | reverse complement strand
GCACTTCTCGCACGCGCGCTCGGGATCTGGGGTCGTCGGCTCCACGGGCTCCACGCTACCGACACCAACGTCGGACGAACGCCGCTGTTGCGCGCTTGCCGCCCGCCCGGCGGGCCCCGTGCCGGCTCAGGCGCGCTGCAGCCGCAGCGGCCGCCCGCCGACCTCGGCGCCCGCAAGCCGCTCGAGCACGCGCTCGGCGTCGTCGGCCGGCACCGACAGCAGGCTGAAGCGCTCGAGCACGCGCACGTCGCGGACCGCCTCGCCGTCGAGGCCGGCGAGGCGCGTGGCGACGTTGACGATGTCGCGCACCTCGACGCCGTCGGCGTGGCCGCGGTCGGCGATCAGCCGCGCGAGCGCCTCGTCGCCGTCGCGCGAGACGTGCGGCTTGGAGTGACGCGGCGGGCGGCGCGGCTCGACGCGGGCGGGCGCGACGTGCGCGCCCTCGGTCCAGGCGGCGATCGACGTGCCGATGTGCTTCTCGATCGCCTCCAGCTCGCGCCGCTGGCGCGGCTCGACGAACGTCACGGCGCGGCCCGAGCGGCCGACGCGCCCGGTGCGCCCGATGCGGTGCACGTAGACGTCGGGCGAGGTCGGGACGTCGAAGTTGACGACGTGCGTGACGGTCGAGATGTCCAGGCCGCGCGCCGCGACGTCGGTGGCGACGAGGATCGGCACGCGCCCGCCCTTGAAGGCGAGCATCACGCCGTCGCGCGAGCCCTGGGACATGTCGCCGTGCAGCGCGCGCACGTTCATGCCGCGGTCGCGCAGCTTGCGGAACAGCTGCTCGCAGCGGATCTTCGTGCGGACGAAGACGATCGCCTGGTCGGGCCGCTCGGCGCGCAGCACCTCGACGAGCTTGTCGGGCTTGTCGGCGGGCTTGACCTCGACCTGGAACTGCTCGACGGTGTCGACGGTCAGCGTCGCCGTCTTGACCTTGATCGTGACCGGGTCGTAGAGGTAGCGGTCGGCGAGCTTGCGGATCGGCGGCGGCATCGTCGCCGAGAACAGCGCCGTCTGGCGGCTGTTGGGCGTCAGCGCGAGGATCCGCTCGACGTCCTCCAGGAAGCCGAGGTCGAGCATCTCGTCGGCCTCGTCGAGGACGACGAAGCGGCAGTCGTGGAGGATCAGCGACGCGCGGCTGATGAGGTCGAGCACGCGCCCGACGGTGCCGACGACGACGTGGCCGCCGGCGCGCAGCTGCGCCTGCTGGCTGCGGATCGGCGCGCCGCCGAAGACGGCGACGACGTCGACGCCCTTCCTGACGCCGTAGGAGCGGATCGCCTGCGTGACCTGGATGCACAGCTCGCGCGTCGGCGTCAGCACCAGCGCCTGGACCTCGTGGAGGCCGGGGTCGACGCTCTCCAGCAGCGGCAGGCCGAAGGCCGCCGTCTTGCCCGACCCGGTCTGCGCCTGGCCGATGATGTCGCGGCCCTCGAGCATCGGCGGGATCGCCTGCTCCTGGATCGGGCTGGGCGACTCGTAGCCGACGTCCTCGAGCGCCTGCAGGATCGGCTCGGACAGCCCGAGCTCGGCGAACGTGGTCATCGAGCCCGCACTCTAGGGCGCAGGCGGGCCCGGGCGATGCGCGACCGAGCGTGCAGTGCGAGTGAACACTCGTGTAGGCTCGCCGACCTCATGAGCGTCACCGTCGTCGGTTCCCTTGCCTACGACGCCGTCGAGACCCCGTTCGGAAAGCGCGATCGGATGCTCGGCGGCGCCGCCACCCACTTCGCCCTCGCCGCGTCGTTCTTCGACACGGTCCACGTCGTCGGACCCGTGGGCGACGACTTCGCCGACGAGGACATGGCGATCCTCGCCACGCGCGGCACCGACGTCTCCGACGTCGAGCGCGTGGCCGGCGGCAAGACCTTCTTCTGGGCCGGGAAGTACTCCGCCAACCTCAACGAGCGCGACACGCTCGACACGCAGCTCAACGTCTTCGAGAGCTTCCAGCCGAAGCTGTCGGAGGGCTCGAGGGCGTCCGAGGTGCTGTTCCTGGCCAACATCCACCCGGACCTGCAGTACGAGGTCCGCCAGCAGTGCCAGGCGGCGAAGTTCGTCGCGATGGACTCGATGAACTTCTGGATCGAGAGCACGCCGGAGTCGCTGGCGCGCACGATCGCCAGCGTCGACTGCCTGATCCTCAACGACGAGGAGGTCGAGCAGCTCACCGGGGCGCCGAACCTCGTCCAGGGCGCGCGCAGGGTCCTGGCGATGGGGCCCAGCGTCGTCGTCGCCAAGCAGGGCAAGTACGGCGCGGCGCTGTTCACGCCGCGCGAGCACTTCTGGATCCCCGCCTACCCGCTGGAGACCGTCGCCGACCCGACCGGCGCCGGCGACACGTTCGCGGGCGGCTTCGTCGGCGCGATCGCCGCGGCGATCGGCGAGGGCCACGAGATCGACGCCAGCTTCCTCAAGCAGGCGATGGCCTACGGCACGGCGCTGGCGTCGTTCAACGTCGAGGAGTTCGGCACCGAGCGCGTCGCGCGGCTGACCACCGAGGAGATCCCCGGGCGGATCCGCGACCTGCAGCGGATCACGCGCTTCGAGAATCGCCCGGTGGCGTTGCGCGCCTAGGCGCCGAGGCGCGTCGACACAGCGGCCGTCGCCGGGTAGTCTCGCGGCATGGGGTGGACGTTCGTGTGGCTGATGGTGGGGTTGAAGGTGCCGATCCTCGCCCTGTTCCTGCTCGTCCGCTGGGCCGTGCTCCAGACCGACGAGGAGCAGGCCCCGCCGTCCGACGACGGCGGCATCCGCCCGCACGACCCGCATCCGTGGGACGGCCCGCTGGGGCCGCGCGTGCGCGGCCCGCACGGCGACCGCGCGACCCCCGCGCCCACCCCGCGCAACCGCCAGCCGGCGCACGCGCGCACGAGCACGGCGGCGCGGCACTGAATGCCGGTCCTCTCCGACGGCACGATCCGCAGGCTCGTCGCCGACGGCCGCGTCCGCATCGAGCCGTGGGACGACGCGATGGTCCAGCCGGCCAGCGTCGACCTGCGGCTCGGCGCCTCGTTCCGCGTCTTCCACAACTTCCGCGTCGAGGCGATCGACCTCGCCCAGCCGCCGGCCAACCTGACCGAGCACGTCGAGGTCGCCGACGACGAGCCGTTCGTGATCCACCCGGGCGAGTTCGTCCTCGGCCGCACCGCCGAGTACGTCGAGATCCCCGACGACGTCGTCGCCCGCATCGAGGGCAAGTCGAGCCTCGGGCGGCTGGGCCTGATCGTCCACGCGACGGCCGGCTTCGTCGACCCGGGCTTCAAGGGCACGCTGACGCTGGAGATCACCAACCTGACGCGCGTGCCGATCAAGCTGTGGCCCGGCAAGCCGATCGCGCAGCTCTCGTTCATGACGCTCGACGAGGCGGCGCAGCGCCCCTACGGGCACCCCGAGCTCGGCTCGCACTACCACGGCCAGATCGAGGCGACGGAGAGCCGCTACCTGGCCCGCCCGCCCGGTCCGGCGGGCGGCCGGGACCGGGTGATCGGCTAGTATCGCCGCGCCATGGCCCTGCTCTCGATCCTCGCCGAGGCCTCCGAGCCGTCCAAGGCGCCCTTCTACGCGGTCGGCGGCGCGCTCGCCGGCTGGGCCGTCCTCGTCGCGGCGCTCGGGATCAAGCGACCCGAGAGCTTCCCCGGCGGCGCCGTGGGCGAGCGCGGCGTGATCGCGATCAGCCTGCTGCTGGTCGTCGCGGCGATGGTCGTCGCGGCGCTGACCAAGTAACGCGCCGCAAACCTGCCGCGGACGTCGGGTTCGTAGGATTCGTGTGCCCAAGGAGACGCCCATGCCCGACACCCTCACCGTCACCGACAACCGCACCGGCCGGTCCTACGAGATCCCGATAACCGACGGGACCGTCCGCGCGATCGACTTCCGCCAGATCAAGGTCGACGACGCCGACTTCGGGTTGATGACCTACGACCCGGCGTTCACGAACACCGCGTCGACGCGGTCGTCGATCACCTACATCGACGGCGACGCCGGCATCCTCGAGTACCGCGGCTACCCGATCGAGGTCCTCGCCGAGCGCTCGACCTACATCGAGGTCGCCTACCTGCTGATCCACGGCGCGCTGCCGACGCAGGCGCAGCTCGACGAGTGGACGCACCACATCACGACGCACACGTTCGTCCACGAGAACGTCAAGGAGTTCATGGGCGGCTTCCGCCACGACGCGCATCCGATGGGGATGCTGCTGAGCGCGGTCGGCGCGCTGTCGACGTTCTACCCCGACGCCAACTCGATCCACGACCCGGAGAACCGGGCGATCCAGACGATCCGGCTGCTGGCGAAGATGCCGACGCTGGCGGCGTTCGCCTACCGCCACACGATGGGCATGCCCTACGTCTATCCGGACAACGACCTGCCCTACCCCGACAACTTCCTGTCGATGATGTACAAGATGACCGAGCTGAAGTACGAGGCCGATCCTCGTCTCGCGCGGGCGCTGGACATCCTCTTCATCCTCCACGCCGACCACGAGCAGAACTGCTCGACCAACGCGGTCCGCTCGATCGGCTCCTCGCAGGTCGACCCGTACTCGGCGGTGGCGGGCGGGATCGCCGCGCTCTACGGCCCGCTGCACGGCGGCGCCAACGAGGCCGTGCTGCGGATGCTGCGGCGCATCGGCACGCGCGAGAACATCCCCGACTTCGTCGCCGGGGTCAAGCAGGGCGACGAGCGCCTGATGGGCTTCGGCCACCGCGTCTACAAGAACTACGACCCGCGGGCCAAGATCATCAAGACGGCGGCCGAGGACGTCTTCGAGGTCACCGGCAAGAACCCGCTGCTCGACATCGCCACCGAGCTCGAGCGGATCGCGCTCGAGGACGACTACTTCGTCTCGCGCAAGCTCTACCCGAACGTCGACTTCTACTCGGGCCTGATCTACGAGGCGCTCGGCCTCCCCGTCACGATGTTCCCGGTGATGTTCGCGATCCCGCGGACGAGCGGCTGGATCGCCCAGTGGCTCGAGCTGGTGCAGGACCCCGAGCAGAAGATCGCGCGGCCGCGGCAGATCTACACCGGCGACCGCGGCCTGGAGTACGTGCCGATCGAGCAGCGCGGCTAGAGGGTGCCTCAGCCCAGGTCGACCGGCACGTAGTGCTCGATCTCGGGCGGCTCGGCGGCGAAGTACGGGCCGACGGCCTCGCGCCAGCGCGTGAAGAGCTCCGAGCCGCGGAAGCCCTCGGTGTGGGCCTCGACGCTCTCCCACTCGGCCAGCAGCAGGAAGTCGCTCGGCGACTCGACGCCGCGGGCGAGCAGCCGCAGGCCGAGGAACCCGTCGGCGTGCGAGAACACCTCGCGGGCGCGCGCGACGGCCTCGGCGAACTCCTCCTCGCGGCCGGGCTCGATGTGGAAGACGACGCGCTCGACGATCATGCCCGCAGCTTGTCAGACGGCGGCCGGGCGTGACCGTCCTGCACGCGATCCTGATCCTGGCCGCCGGGCTGGCGGCGGGGACGATCAACGCCGTCGTCGGCTCCGGGACGCTGGTCACGTTCCCCGTGCTGCTCGGGCTGGGCTACTCGCCGCTGGTGGCGAACATGTCCAACAACGTCGGCCTGGCCCCGGGCGGCGTGTCGGGCGTCGTCGGCTACCGGCACGAGCTCGGCGGCCAGCGGGCGCGCGCGCTGCGCCTCGGCGCCGGCTCGGTGGCCGGCGGGATCGTCGGCGCGGTGCTGCTGATGACGCTGCCGGCGTCGGCGTTCAAGGCGATCGTGCCGGCGTTCATCGTGCTCGCGCTGGTGGGCGTCGTCTTCCAGCGGCGGATCGCGCGGGCGCTCGTGCACCGGCGCCCGCGGGGCGAGCACGGCGGCGCGCTCACGCTCGGCCTGGTCTTCGTGCTCGGCATCTACGGCGGCTACTTCGGGGCGGCGCAGGGGATCCTGCTGATCGCCGTGCTCGGCCTGCTGGTCAGCGACACGCTGCAGCGCACGAACGCGCTCAAGAACGTGCTCGCGAGCACGGTCAACACGGTTGCGGCGCTCGCGTTCGTCCTCTTCGGGACCGTCGACTGGGGCGTGGCCGGCCTGATCGCCGCTGGCTCGATCGCCGGCGGCCAGCTCGGCGCCCACGTCGGCCGTCGCCTGCCGGATGCCGCGCTGCGCGCGCTGATCGTCGTCGTCGGCTGTTTCGCGCTCGTCAAGCTCTGGACCGGCTGGCCCGGATAGATTCGCGCGATCGCACGCGCGTTTCGCATCACGATCCGCAACGGCTCGTCGGTCGACCGCGAGCAGCACGGCGACCTGGGCGCCGCGCTCGACGCGATCGCCCGCCACGTCGCCGACCTCAGCGACGGCGCGGCGCGCTCCGAGCGCTCGTTCCTGAGCCGCGAGTTCGCGCCCGTCCAGCAGGTCGCGGCGCGCTGCGAGCTGGCCGGGCCCGGCGCGCTGCGCTGCGGCATCGACGTGCGCGGCGACGGCTCGGCCGAGGCCTGGACCGGGCGCTGGCGCCGTCGGCTCGTGGCGCCTGAGGCCGGCGAGGACG
>DASZVK010000336.1:0-3933 GCA_035547175.1 Solirubrobacteraceae bacterium | reverse complement strand
GTCGTAGCCGGGCAGCCGCGCGAGGCCGAGCGCGTGCGCCGGCCCGAGCGCGTCGAGCGTCAGCAGGCGGCGCGGCGAGACGAGCGCGATCCGCGTCCCGCGCGGCGCGTCGGCGCGCACGGCGAGCATCGCCTCGACGCCCGCGGGCCCGCCGCCGAGGATCAGCACGCGCGCCATCGCGCCTACGCCTCCGCCGCCGAGGCGACGGGCGCGGCCGTCGCGGGCGGCACGGTCGCGGGCCTCGGGACGACCGCCACGGGACAGCCGGCGCCGCGGACGAGCCGGTCCGAGGTGCTGCCGAGCAGGACGCGGCGCGCCGTGCCCCAGCCGCGCGACCCGCAGACGATCAGGTCGACCTCCTCGGACAGGCGCACCAGCTCGTCGCCGGCGTCGCCGTAGACGACGTCTCCGCTGGCCGGGACGGCGAGCTCGGCGAGCGCGGCGTCGATCGCGGCCGCGGCGTCGCGGCGGCGGCCGTCGACGATCGCGTCCCACACGTCGGGGTCGGGCAGCGGTGGCCAGGCGCCGAGCTCCGGCATCGCGGGGACGCCGACCGTCAGCGGCGGCAGCGGGTCGATCACCGTGCGCAGCAGCAGCGCGGCGTCGGAGCGCTCGGTGAGGTGCGCCGCGAGCGCCAGCGCCGCGCGCGACTCCGCGTGCCCGTCGTAGGCGACGGCGATGCGCCGGAAGGGGCACTCGCCGTCGCCCGCGGGACGGGCGACGAAGACGGCGCACGGCGCGTCGGCGACGGCCGCCGTCGTGACGTCGCCGAGCGCGACGAGGGCGGCGGCGTGCGGGTGCCGGCAGGGACCGACGACGATCGCGTCGGCCCGCTCGCGCTCGGCGAGCTCGTGCAGTGCGCGGGCGGCCGAGCGGTCGAGCACGACGTGCGTCTCGGCCTCGAGGCCGAGGCGCTCGGCGACGCCGCGCAGCATCGCCTCGGCGTCGTCGGCGAGGCGCTCGGAGTACGCCGAGCGCGCGAGGTGCACCGGGCGGGCGTCGATCGGGAAGGCGCAGGCGAGCACGATGCGCTCCGGGTGCAGGCGCTGCGCGAGCCGGGCGGCGGCGACGCCGCCCTCGCGTCCGTCGACTCCGGCGATGACGGTCCCGAGCACGTCTCCGACGCTATGCCCGCCCGCGCCGCCGCGCATCGGTCGCCGGCCGCGGACACGATCCGCCCTTTCCGCGGATGCTTCCGATCCAGCCCAGGGGGAAGGCTGTCGCCATGGACCCCGGCGAGCTGCGCGCGATCGACGCCTACTGGCGCGCCGCCAACTACCTGTCGGTCGGCCAGATCTACCTGCTCGACAACCCGCTGCTGCGCGAGCCGCTGCGGCTCGAGCACGTCAAGCCGCGGCTGCTCGGCCACTGGGGGACCACGCCCGGGCTGAACTTCGCCTACGCGCACCTCAACCGGCTGATCCGCGCCCGCGACCTCGACGCGATCTTCGTCACCGGCCCCGGCCACGGCGGCCCGGCGCTGGTCGCCAACGTCTACCTGGAGGGCACCTACGGCGAGGTCTACCCGCACGTCGGCTTCGACGAGGAGGGGCTGCGGCGCCTGTTCCGCCAGTTCTCGTTCCCCGGCGGGGTGCCCAGCCACGTCGCGCCCGAGACGCCCGGCTCGATCCACGAGGGGGGCGAGCTGGGCTACTCGCTGGCGCACGCCTACGGCGCGGCGCTCGACAACCCCGACCTGCTCGTCTGCTGCGTGGTCGGCGACGGCGAGGCGGAGACCGGCCCGCTGGCCACGAGCTGGCACTCGAACAAGTTCCTCGACCCGGCCGGCGACGGCGCCGTGCTGCCGATCCTGCACCTCAACGGCTACAAGATCGCCAACCCGGCGGTGCTGGCGCGGATCCCCGCCGACGAGCTCGAGGCGCTGCTCGTCGGCTACGGCTACGCGCCGCGCTTCGTCGAGGGCGACGACCCGATGCGCATGCACGAGCGCATGGCGGCCGTCCTCGACGAGGTCGCAGACGAGATCGCCGCGATCCAGCGCGCCGCGCGCGGCGGCGCCGCCGCCGGCCGGCCGCGCTGGCCGATGGTCGTGCTGCGCACGCCGAAGGGCTGGACCGGCCCCAAGGAGGTCGACGGCCTGCCCTCGGAGGGCTCGTTCCGCTCGCACCAGGTGCCGCTCGCCGAGTTCGCCGCGCACCCCGAGCACCTGGCCGTGCTCGAGCGCTGGATGCGCTCCTACCGCCCCGAGGAGCTGTTCGACGAGCGTGGCGCGCCGCGCGCGGAGCTGCGCGCGCTGGCGCCGGAGGGCGAGCGGCGGATGGGCGCCAACCCGCACGCCAACGGCGGCCTGCTGCTGCGCGATCTCGAGCTGCCCGACTTCCGCGAGCACGCGGTCGAGGTCCGCGCGCCGGGGTCGACGACCAGCGAGCCGACGCGCGTGCTCGGCCGCTGGCTGCGCGACGTCCTGCGCGCCAACGAGCCGTTCGCCAACCTGCGGATCTTCGGCCCCGACGAGACGGCGTCCAACCGGCTCGACGACGTCTTCGCCGCCACCGACCGCGCCTGGGACGCGCAGACGCTGCCCGGCGACGAGCATCTCGCCCGCGACGGGCGGGTGATGGAGGTGCTCAGCGAGCACCTCTGCCAGGGCTGGCTCGAGGGCTACCTGCTGACCGGCCGCCACGGCCTGTTCAACTGCTACGAGGCGTTCATCCACATCGTCGACTCGATGTTCAACCAGCACGCCAAGTGGCTGAAGGTCAGCCGCACGATCCCCTGGCGGCGGCCGATCGCGTCGCTGAACTACCTGCTCTCCTCGCACGTCTGGCGCCAGGACCACAACGGCTTCTCGCACCAGGACCCCGGCTTCGTCGACCACGTCGTCAACAAGAAGTCGGAGATCATCCGCGTCTACTTCCCGCCCGACGCCAACTGCCTGCTGTCGGTCGCCGACCACTGCCTGCGCAGCCGCCACTACGTCAACGTGATCGTCGCCGGCAAGCAGCCGGCGCTCGACTACCTGACGATCGAGGAGGCGATCGCCCATTGCACGCGCGGGCTGGGCATCTGGGAGTGGGCGGGCGACGACGGCGGCGCGCCCGACGTGGTGATGGCGTGCGCCGGCGACGTGCCGACGCTCGAGACGCTGGCCGCCGTGAGCCTGCTGCGCCGCCACCTGCCCGACCTGCGCGTGCGCGTTGTCAACGTCGTCGACCTGATGCGCCTGCAGCCGCCCAGCGAGCATCCCCACGGGCTGCCCGACGCCGAGTTCGACGCCCTGTTCACGCGCGACGCGCCGGTCGTGTTCGCCTACCACGGCTACCCGTGGCTGATCCACCGGCTCACCTACCGGCGGGCCAACCACGCCAACTTCCACGTGCGCGGCTACAAGGAGGAGGGCACGACGACGACGCCCTTCGACATGGTCATGCTCAACGACATGGACCGCTTCCATCTGGTCATGGACGTCATCGACCGCGTCCCCGGGCTGGCCCAGGACGCCGCCGCGCTGCGCCAGGAGATGGAGGACGAGCGCCTGCGCCACCGGGCCTACACGCGTGAGCACGGCGACGACGCCCCCGACGTGCGCTCGTGGGCGTGGCCGGGCTGATGGCGCCGTGAGGGTGCTCGTCGTCAACGCCGGGTCGAGCAGCCTCAAGCTCGGCGTCGTCGACGAGGCGGGCGAGGTCGTCGCGGCCCGCGAGCTGGCCGCGCCGCGCTCGCGGCTGGAGCCCGATGCGGTGGCGGCCGCCGTCGACGGGCTCGGCGCCTTCGACGCGGTCGGGCACCGGATCGTGCACGGCGGCGAGCGCTTCACCGCGCCCGTGCGCGTCGACGACGGCGTCGTCGCCGCGCTGCGCGAGCTCGCCGACCTGGCGCCGCTGCACCAGGCCAAGTCGCTGGCCGCGCTGGACGCGGTCTCGCGCGCGGCGCCCGGCGTGCCGGCCGTCGCCTGCTTCGACACCGCCTTCC
>DASZVK010000335.1:0-9392 GCA_035547175.1 Solirubrobacteraceae bacterium | reverse complement strand
GTCCGCCCGGCGAGCGGGCCGGCCGCCAGCCATCCGAGCTCGCGCGCGGCGACGTCGCCGACGATCGTGATCGCGGGCGCGCGCACCCCGGCCTCGCGCGCGAGCGCGGCGATCGTGCCCAGCGTCCCGCGCACCACGCGCTGGCCGGGCATCGTGCCGCGCTCGACGACGGCCGCGGGCTGCTCGGCGGGCCGTCCCGCGGCGCTCAGCCCGTCGGCGATCTCCGGCAGCCCGCGGACGCCCATGTAGAAGACGAGCGTGCCGGGGAAGCGGGCGAGCGCGTCGAGGTCGGGGAGGCGACCGTCCGTGTCGCGGCCGGTGACGAACGCCACGCCGGACGCGATGCCCCGGTGGGTCACCGGGATGCCCGCGTAGGCGGGCGCGGCGACGCCCGCCGTCACGCCCGGCACGACCTCGAACGGGATCCCGCGCTCGCGGCAGACGAGCGCCTCCTCGCCGCCGCGGCCGAAGACGAACGGGTCGCCGCCCTTGAGCCGCACGACCGTGCGGCCGGCCAGCGCGTGCTCGACCAGCAGCCGCTCGGTCTCCTCCTGGGGCACCTGCTCGCCGCCGCCGACCTTGCCGACGTCGACGACCTCGCCGCGCGCGAGCGCGAGCGCCTGCGGCGGCACGAGCCGGTCGGTCAGCACGACGTCGGCGGACTCGATCAGCTCGCGCGCGCGGACGGTCAGCAGGCCGGGATCGCCCGGCCCGGCGCCGACGAGGTAGACGCGGCCGACGCTCACCGGCCGAGCACCTCCGCCGCGCCGGCCGTCAGCAGCCGCCGCGCGACCTCCGCGCCGAGCGCCTCGGGGTCGGCTCCGTGCAGGTCGTCGCGCAGCCACGCCGATCCGTCGACGCGCCCGACGAACGCCTCCAGGCGCCACAGCGCGCCGGCCCGTGCCGCGAACGCCGCGACGGGCGTGTGGCAGTCGGCCTCGAGCCCGCGCACCAGCGCGCGCTCCGCCGCCAGCGCGCCGGTCGCGTGCTCGTCGGCGAGCGCCGCGGCCGCCTCGCGGACGTCGTCGCGGTCGGCGCGCGCCTCGAGCGCCAGCGTGCCCTGGCCGGCGGCGGGCAGCAGCCCGTCGAGCGGATGGCCCTCGGAGGCGCGCCCGAGCCGCGCCAGGCCGGCCGCGGCGAGCACGATCGCGTCGTAGCCGCCCTCGCGCAGGCGCCGCAGGCGCGTGTCGACGTTGCCGCGCAGCTCGGCGACCTCGAGGTCCGGCCGCGCCGCGCGCAGCTGCGCCGCGCGCCGCAGCGACGACGTGCCCACGCGGGCGCCGTGCCCCAGCGCGGCCAGCGACGGCGCGCCGCACAGCGCGTCGCGCGGGTCGGCGCGCGGCGGCGACGGCAGCAGCGTCAGCCCGTCGGCCAGCTCGGAGGGCACGTCCTTGGCCGAGTGGACGGCGAGGTCGACGTCGTCGTGCAGCAGCGCCCGCTCGATCTCGGCGACCCAGCGCGACTTGTCCGACGCCGTCGCGTCGCGATCGCCGCTCGTCGCGATCACGACCAGCTCGCCGCCCAGCGCGTCGGCGATCGGCCGGGCCTGCGCCAGCGCCAGCGCGCTGCCGCGGGTCCCGATCCTCATCGCGTCACCGCCGCAGCGATCGGACGTTGCCGGCCGCGGCCTCGTCGTCGTCGCCGCGCTCGAGCCCGAACAGCTCGCGCAGCAGGGCCAGCCGGCCGTGCGAGGCGCCGGTGCCCATCGCCCGCAGGCGGATCGTCGGCTCGTGCAGGAGCCGGTTGACGGCGGCGCGCGTCATCGCCTCGACGCGGTGCAGGTCGCGCGGCGAGGCGCTCTCCCACTTGCCGGCGTTCTCGGCCAGCACGCGGTCGACGATCTCGTCGGCGTGCGCGCGCAGCGCGGCGACCGTCGGCAGCACCTCGTGGCCGCCGAGCCAGCCGGCGAAGCGCTGGATCTCGTCCTCGACGATCGCCTCGGCCTTGCGCGTCTCGGCGGCGCGGACGCCGAGGTTGCGCGCGACGACGGCCTGGAGGTCGTCGATGTCGTAGAGCGTCACGCCGTCGATGTCGGCGCACGCGGGGTCGACGTCGCGCGGCACGGCGATGTCGATCAGCATCAGCGGCCGGCCGCCGCGCTCGCGCATCACCAGCTCGAGCTCCTCGGAGCCGACGATCGCATGCGGCGAGGAGGTCGAGGAGACGACGATGTCGGCCTCGGCGAGCTGCTCGGGCAGGCGGTCGAGCGGGACGACGAGGCCGCCGACGCGCTCGGCCACCGAGCGCGCCCGCGCCGCGTGCCGGTTGGCGACGAAGATCGTCCGCACGCCGCGCTCGGCGAGCGCGCGGGCGGTCAGCTCGGCCGTCTCGCCGGCGCCGATGATCACCACGTGGCGGTCCTCGAGGTGGCCGACGACCTCGCCCGCCAGCTCGACGGCGACCGACGACATGCTCGCGCGGCCGTGGCCGATCTTCGTCTCCGCCCGCACGCGCCCGCCGGTCTGCAGCGCGGCGGTGAACAGCCGGTCGGTCAGCGGCCCCGACGCCCCGGCCTCGACCGACGTCTCGTGCGCGCGGCGCACCTGGCCCTGGATCTCCGACTCGCCGACGATCATCGACTCCAGGCCCGCCGTGACGCGGAAGAGCTGGCGCGCGGCGTCGCAGTTGCGCGGCGAGTAGATGACCTCGGCCAGCTCGGTCGGGCGGATGCCGGTCCGGCGCGCGAGCGTCGAGAGCACCGTCGTCTCGGCGGCGACCGGGTCGTCGGCGACGAGGTACATCTCGGTGCGGTTGCAGGTCGAGATCACGACGGCCTCGCGCACGTCGCCGCCGGTCGTCGCCCTCCTGACGAAGTCCGCGGCGCCGGTGGCGGTCAGCGCCAGGCGCTCGCGCAGCGCGACCGGCGCCGTCTTGTGCGAGACGCCGAGCAGCAGCAGCTCACTCATCGCCGCGGTCCTCGTCGCCGTCGTCGGGGACGAGGCGGTCGAGCCGGAGGACCTCCTCCTCCATGCGCGAGATCCGCGCCGCCATGATCGCCACGTAGACGACCACGAGCGCGAGGAAGACGAGGTACGCGGCGGCGACGTACCCGGTGTTGTCGGGGAGGGCGGGGTTGACGGCGGCGATCATCGGGGTGCGGCGCTGCGGCCGAGGACGACCTCGTCGCCGAGCCGCCGGCGCAGCGCGCGCAGGCGCGAGCGCGTGACCTTGGCGGCCATCTCCATGCGCCAGAGCGTCGCGTAGAGCAGCGCCATCGCCAGCAGCGAGACGTAGAACGCCAGCGCCATGCGCGGCGGCAGGTTGTCGGTCGCGCCGAGCACGCGCGGGTGCGTGTAGGCCTGCGCGAGGCGCACGGCGAGGAAGTTCAGCGGCACGAACGCGCCGGCCGTGATCGCGAAGACGCTCGCGTAGCGCGCCTGGCGCTCGGGGTCCTCGATCGCGAAGCGCAGCGGCTGGTAGCAGCAGTAGAGCAGGAAGACGATCAGGTAGGAGACGAGCGTCGGCTCGTCCCACACCCACCAGTGCCCCCACGAGGCGCGCGCCCAGATCGAGCCGGTGACGAGCGTCCCGGCGCCGAGGATCAGCGACAGGTGGATCGCCACGTAGGAGCGCAGGTCGTGGGAGCGGTCGTTCCCGCGCAGGTGCAGGATGCCGAAGACGCCGCCGAGCACGAACCCCAGCAGCGAGACGATCGCCATCGGCACGTGCAGGTAGAAGATCTTCTGCATGAAGCCCTGGTCGCTGTCCATCGGCGCGTAGAAGAGCGCCAGGGCCAGGGCCCCGACGAGGGCGACGCAGGTGACGATGGAGAGGGGACGCAGCCCCTTGCCGTACGGGCGGATCTCAGTCCTCCAGGAGGAAGTCGAACACGGCCAGGGCCAGCAGGACGAAGACAAGATCATAGAGTCCGAGCACCGCCAGCCACTTGCCGGGCAGCGCCCCGGCGCCGCCCGCGGCGAGCAGCGGCGCCGTCGCCCTGGCCGCCCCGATCACCACCGGCAGCAGCAGCGGCAGCGCCAGCAGCGGCGTCAGCAGGTCGCGCGCGCGGGTCTGCGTGGCCAGCCCGGCGACGAGCGTGCCGGTCGCCGCGACGCCGACGTCGGCGAGCGCCAGCACGGCGACCAGGCCGCCCAGCGCGTCGCCGCCGGAGGGGCCGAGCAGCAGCAGGTAGAAGGCGGGCACCGCCACGACCTCGAGCGCCACGAGGAAGGCGGCGAACGCGATCGCCTTGGCGGCGTAGAGCGCGGTGCGGTCGATCGGCGCCAGCAGCAGGCCGTCGAGCGCGCCGTCGGCGACGTCGGCCACGAACAGCCGGTTGGCGCCGAGCATCGCCGCGAACAGCAGCGTCACCCACAGCACGCCGGCCGCGAGCGCGCCGTCGACGCTGTCGCGCTGCAGCGCGAAGTGGAAGACGACGAACGTCGTCACCGAGAAGAGCACCATCGCCGGCACGACCTCGAGCGTGCGCCGCTCGAGCGTCAGCTCCTTGCGCAGCAGCGCGTTGACAGCCGTCCTCACGCGTAGAGCCCTTCCAGCGGGTGCGGGCGCCCGGCGCGCAGGCCGAGCACGGCGTCGGCGCCGTCGGCCTCGCTCGGGTCGTGGCTGGTGACGACGCGCGTGCGGCCCGCCAGCAGCGGCGCGACGCGCTCGGCGGCGGCGGGGTCGAGGTTCGCGCGCGGCTCGTCGAGCAGCAGCAGCTCGGGGTCGTGCAGCAGCGCCCGCGCGACGGCGGCGCGCTGGACCATGCCGCGCGAGTAGGTGTGGACCGGGTCGCCGCCGCGCTCGCGCAGGCCGACGGCGTCGAGCAGCTCGTCGACCCGCGCCGGCGCGACGCCGTGCAGCCGCGCGTGCAGCAGCAGGTTCTCGCGGCCCGAGAGGTCGCGGTAGAGCAGCGGCTCGTGGCCGACGTAGCCGACCAGCGCGCGCGCCCGCCACGCCTCGGCGGGCAGCTCGCAGCCGAGCACGGTCGCGCGGCCGCCGTGCGGGCGCAGCAGCGTCGCCAGCACGCGCAGCAGCGTCGTCTTGCCGGCGCCGTTGGGGCCGAGCACGACGAGCGTCTGCCCGCGCTCGAGCGTCAGGTCGACGCCTGCGAGCGCGAGCCGATCGCCGTGACGGCGCTCGAGCCCGTGGCACTCAATGGCGGGCGCGGCCATCGAGCGCGTCGACCGCGTGGCGCAGCACGGGCGCCAGGACGGCGAAGAGCTGCTCCACCGCGTGCGGGCTGCCGGGGAGGTTGACGATCAGCGTGCGCTCGACGCTGCCCGCGACGCCGCGCGAGAGCATCCCCATCGGCGTGTGGCGCAGCGACTCCGCGCGCAGCGCCTCGGCGATGCCGATCGCCTCGCGGTCGATCACGCGCCGCGTCGCCTCGGGGGTGACGTCGTCGGGCGTCAGCCCGGTCCCGCCGGTGGTCAGGACCAGCCGCATCCCCTCGTCGACGTAGTGGTGCAGGCGGTCCTCGATCAGCGCCAGGTCGTCGGGGACGACCTCCATCGCCTCGATGTCGGCGCCGGCCGCCTCGGCCAGCTCGGCGAGCAGCGGCCCCGAGACGTCCTCGGCCTCGCGCAGCGAGACGGTGGTGGAGACGGTCAGGACGGCGGTGCGCACGTGGGCGGGGATTATCGCTCCCCGCCGCCGGCGCGCCGCTCGGCGAACGCCAGGTACGGCCCGGCGTCGAGGCCGGTCCCGAGCGCCGAGCGGATCAGCTCGGCCGGCTCGAGGGTGCGGCCGTGGCGATGGATGCGCTCGCCGAGCCAGTCGCGCAGCGGCGCGAGGTCGCCCGCCTCGATGCGCTCGTCGAGGTCGGGCAGCGCCTCGCGCGCGGCGGCCCAGATCTGCGCGGCGAGCACCGTCCCCAGCGCGTAGGTGGGGAAGTAGCCGAACGAGCCCGACGGCCAGTGGACGTCCTGCAGCACGCCGCGGCGGTCGTCGGGCACGGTCACGCCGAGCAGCGCCGCCATGCCGTCGTTCCACGCGGCGGGCAGGTCGGCGACGGCCAGCTCGCCGGAGATCAGCGCCAGCTCGAGGTCGAAGCGCAGGACGATGTGCAGCGGGTAGCTGACCGGGTCGGCTTCGACGCGGATCAGCGACGGGCGCACGCCGCCGATCGCGGCGACGAAGCGCTCGGGCGTCACGCCCTCGATCGCGCCACCCAGCCCCACGGACATCAGCGGCCACGCCCCGCGCCAGAACGCGAGGCTGCCGCCGACGAACACCTCCCACAGCCGGCTCTGGCTCTCGTGGAGGGCCATCGAGGCGCCGTCGTCCGCGGGCGTGCGCCGCAGCGCGGGCGCGATCTGCGCCTCGTAGAGGCCGTGGCCGAACTCGTGCAGCGCGCTGGGGATGCTGTCGAGGTTGTCCTCGGCGTAGCGCGTCGTGATGCGGTTGTCGCCCGCGTGGACCTTCGACGAGAACGGGTGCGCCGACTCGCCGAGCACCCACGAGCCCGGGTCGAAGCCGACGCGCGCCAGCAGCGCGCCGACGACGGCGCGCTGGGCGGCGATCGGGAACGTCCCGGCCAGCGGCGGCGCGGCGTGCTCGGCCGCCTGCGCGACGAGCTGCGGCAGGCGCACGCGCAACGGCGCGAACGCGGCCCGCACCTCGTCGGTGCTCATCCCCGGCTCGTAGTCGTCGAGCAGCGCGTCGTAGGGCTCGGAGACCTCGTCGGCGAAGCAGGCGGCGTACTCGCGGTGCAGCTCGACGTGGCGCTCGAGGTGCGGGCGGACCGCGGCGAAGTCGCTCGCCGGCCGCGCGACCTGCCAGGCGGCCTGGCCCTCGACGCCGGCGCGCGCCATCGCCGCGACGAGCTCGGCCGGCACGCGCCGCGCCTTCTCGGCGTCGCGCGCGAGCACGCGCACGACCGGGTCGTCGCGGTCGGCGGCGGCGATCAGCTCGGCGAGCTCGTCCGAGGTCAGCCGCTCGTGCTCGAGCCGCGCGAGCGTCGCGATCGCCTCGCCGCGCGCGGGCGCGCCGGCCGGCGGCATCGCCGTCTGCTGGTCGTACTGGAGCACGCGCAGCGCGGCGTGCAGGTCGGCCAGCTCGGCGATCGACGCGCGCAGCGCGTCGGCGCGCTCAGCCACGGCGCCAGTGGCCGCTGCGGCCGCCCGTCTTCTCGAGCAGCTCGACGCGCTCGACGCTCGCCGTGCGGTCGATCCCCTTGACCATGTCGTAGACGGTCAGCGCGGCGACGGCCGCCGCCGTCATCGCCTCCATCTCGACGCCGGTGCGCGCCGTGACGCTCGCCGTCGCCTCGATCTCGACGCCGTCGCCGGCGACGCTCGCGGTCACGTCGACGTGGTCGAGCGCCAGGGGGTGGCAGAGCGGGATCAGCTCGCCGGTGCGCTTGGCCGCCTGGATGCCGGCGATCCGCGCGGTGCCGAGCACGTCGCCCTTGGGCGCGTCGCCGGCGCGCACGGCGGCAGCCGTCGCGGGCGCCATGCGGACGATCGCCCGCGCGACGGCGCGTCGCGCCGCGACCGGCTTGTCGCCGACGTCGACCATCCGCGCGGCGCCCTCCCGGTCGACGTGCGTGAGCTCGCTCAAGCCGTGGCCGCGAGGTCGCGCTCGGCGACCCGCACCGCCCGGTCGATGAGCGTGCGGACCGCGTCGGCGTCGCCGTCGCGCAGCAGCGCGATCGGGTCGGGGTCGCCGTTGACGATCGCCTCGAAGAACGCCTTGCGGTCCTGGTAGGTCGGGAGCGTGCCCTTCGCCCAGCCGCGCACGTCGTTGAGCATCACCGCGAGCGTCGCGTACTCGGCACCGAACAGCTCGGCGACCTCGGCCTTCATGCGCTTGGCCAGTGCCGGCGAGGCGCCCGCCGTCGAGATCGCGACCGCCAGCGGGCCGGTGCGCACGAGCGCCGGCAGGATGAAGTTGCACAGCGGCGGGACGTCGACGATGTTGACGAGCATCGCGCGGCGCTCGGCGTCCTCGTAGATGCGGATGTTGACGTCCGTGTCGTCGGTGCAGGCGATCGCGACGAACACGCCCTCGAGGTCGGCGGGGCCGCCGTACTCGCGCCGCTCCCAGCGGATCGAGCGCTCGGCCGCCAGCTCCTCCAGCTCGGGCACCGCGTGCGGCGCGATCAGCGTCACGTCGCCGTCGCAGGCGAGCAGGCCCTCGACCTTCTCCAGCCCGATCTCGCCGCCGCCGATGACCGCGCAGCGCCGTCCCTTGAGGCGCAGGCAGGCGACGTAGAAGGGCGTGTCGAGCATGTCCCGCACGCAGGTCTGGTCGCAGATCCCGCGGCGGTGCTGGCAGACGCACTCCTTCCCTGCGTAGGCGGCGGCAGGCATCGCCGTGGAGGCTACCGCGCGTGGATCGCCGTCTCGCGCATGTCGACGAGCAGCTGCTGGGCGCCGCCGGGCGCCTCGACGCGCACGACGATCGTCGTCGGCTCCTCCGGGTCGAGGTCGGCGACGACGCCGACGCGCCCGTCCGGGAGCGTCACCTCGGTGCCGACCGGGTACGGGAAGATCACGCGGCGGAACATCGCGACGACGTCGGGGTCGAACGCCGAGCCGTCGCCGTCGAGGATCACCTGGACCGCCTCGTGCGGCGGCGAGGCGCGCTTGTAGGGCCGGTTGGAGGTCATCGCGTCGTAGACGTCGGCGACGGCCGCGATGCGGGCGAAGTCGCCGATCTCGGCGCCGGCCAGGCCGGCCGGGTAGCCGCCGCCGTCCCAGCGCTCGTGGTGCTCGCGCACGACCGAGCGCACCAGCGGGCTGATCGTGTCGGACTTCAGCATCTCGGCGCCCGTCTCCGGGTGCGTGCGCATCAGCTCCCACTCGTCCTCGGTCAGCGCGCCCGGCTTGTTGAGCACCTCGGTCGGGATCGCCATCTTGCCGATGTCGTGCAGCAGCAGGCCGAGGCCGATCTTGGCCAGCATCTCGTCGATGCGGTCGAAGCGCCGCTGGCCGCGCCAGTCGACCCAGCCCTCGCGGCGCCACATCGTGCGCGCGATCAGCAGGCCCAGCGCGGTCACGTTGACCGAGTGGCGGTGCGTGTACCCGTCGGCGGCGGCGAGGTCGGTGAGCGCCAGCGCCGCGGCGGGGGAGTCGACGATCGTGCGGGCGATCGTGTCGGCGACGCCGCGCAGGTCCCTGACGACGTCGTCGGCCAGCGGCTGCTGGCTGGCGAACGCGTCGCGCGCCGCGGTCAGCGCGTCCTGGACCTGGTGGGCCGTCTCGGCGCGCACGCCGGCGGGCATCAGCTCGACGGGATCGATCCCCTCGGAGAGCTCGTCGTGCACCCAGACCGCGTAGATGCCGAGGTCGTCGAGCGAGCGGACGTAGCTGTGCGTGAGGATCGTGCCGGCGCGCAGCAGCGGGACGCGGCTGGGCCCGGTCGCCGGCAGGTCGCGCGCGAGCGGGAGGCCGACCGCTCGGCTGGTCGGCGTCAGGCGCACGTCTGGTCAGGCGTCGAGGGGCGGT
>DASZVK010000334.1:0-3447 GCA_035547175.1 Solirubrobacteraceae bacterium | reverse complement strand
GGCGATGGTGCTCGTCGCCGCGGTCGACCCGCTGTGCGACGACGGCGTCGCCTACGCGCAGGCGCTGCGCGCCGCGGGCGTCGCCTGCGAGCTGCGCGTCTACGACGACATGACGCACGGCTTCCTGCGCCTCGGCGGCGTCGTCGACCGCACGCGCGAGGCGATCGGCGAGCTGGGCGCGTTCGCCCGCGAGCGGATCGCGGGGGGGTGACGCGGCGACACCCGAGGCTCCGGGGTGGCGTGGCCAGGACGCAGCCCCGAAGGAGGACGCCGTACTTCGAGGGGCAAGGACGCCGCCACGGCGACCCGGAGGCCGGGCGGGAATGAGAAAGGCCCGCCGGAGGCGGGCCTTACTCGGGGAGGAGAGGGTGATGCAGGCATCATGATGCCCAAGTCCGTCCCATAACGCAAAGATGGATTTGCGATCCTAAAGATCATGCTTCATGATAGGTGTTACAAATGGACCTCAACCAGCTCCGCAGCTTCGCCGCCGTCGCCCGGCACCGGCACTTCACCCGGGCCGCCGAGGAGCTGCACCTCGGCCAGCCGGCGGTCTCCCAGCACGTGCGCAAGCTCGAGGCCGAGCTCGGGCTGCCGCTGTTCGCCCGCACCAGCCGCAGCGTCGAGCTGACCGAGGCCGGGGACCTGCTGCTCGAGCGCGTCGAGCGCGTCCTGGCCGAGCTCGACGACGCCGTCCACGAACTGGCCGAGCTGCGCGGGCTGCGCCGCGGCCACCTCACGGTGGGGGCGATGCAGTCGCTGGCGCCGTTCGACCTGGCCGCGTCGCTGGCGACCTACCGCAACGCGTACCCGTACATCGACATCAGCGTGATCGAGGGGCCGGCGCGCGCCCTGATCGAGGACGTCCTCGCCGACCGCCTCGACCTCGCGTTCACGCCGCTGCCGACCGAGCTGCCGGATGGGCTCGAGGCCCACGAGCTGTTCACCGAGCAGGTCGTCGCGATCGCCGGCCGCGCGTCGCCGCTGGCCGCGCACCGGACCGTCGACATGGCCGACCTGCGCAACGAGCCGTTCGTCTTCCTACAGGGCGGCACCGGCCTGCGCACGATGGTCGAGCGCGCCGCCGAGGCGGCCGGCTTCCGTCCGCGCGCGGCGCTGGCGACGCACGAGCTCACGCGCGTGGTCGACCTCGTCGCCCTGGGCCTCGGCGTCTCGGTGGTCTCGCCGGCGGTGGCCGCCGACGCCGCCGACCGCGTCGCGGCGCTGATCCTGCGCCCGCCGATCGAGCGCCGCGTCGCGCTGGTGTGGCGCGCCGGCCGGCGCCTGTCGCCCGCCACCGCGGCCTACCGCGAGCAGGTGCGCGCCGTCGGCGAGCTCGAGGCCGAGCCACGACGGTCGTGCGGCGCCGTCGCGATCGCGTACCGTTCACGGCGCCGATGGGCAAGGTCCGCCTCGACACGCTGCTCGCCGAGCGCGGCCTCTTCGAGTCGCGCTCGCGCGCCGCGGCCTCGGTGATGGCCGGCGAGGTGCGCGTCGGGCGCGACGGGCGCCGCGCCGAGAAGCCGGGGCAGATGGTCGCCGACGACGTCGAGCTGGCCGTCGACGCGGCGCCGGCCTACGTCTCGCGCGGCGGGACCAAGCTCGCCAACGCGCTCGACGCGCTGGACGTCGCCGTCGCCGGGCGCCGCGCGCTCGACGTCGGCGCCTCGACGGGCGGCTTCACCGACGTCCTGCTCCAGCGCGGCGCCGCGCACGTCGTCGCGCTCGACGTCGCCTACGGCGAGCTGCACTGGAGGCTGCGCACCGACGAGCGCGTGACGGTCCTGGAGCGCGTCAACGCGCGCGCGCTCGAGCCCGCCGAGCTGCCCTACGCGCCCGACCTGGTGGTCGCCGACGTGTCGTTCATCTCGCTGACGAAGGTCCTGCCGGCGGTGCTCGCCGCCGTCGCGCCGCGCTTCGACGCGCTCGTGATGGTCAAGCCCCAGTTCGAGGTCGGCCGCGAGCGGGTCGGCAAGGGCGGCGTCGTGCGCGACGCGGCCGACCGCCGGGCGGCGATCGACGCCGTCGCGCGGGCCGCGCGCGAGCTCGGCGCCGCGGTGCTGGGGGAGGCGCCCTCGGGGCTGCCGGGCCCGAAGGGCAACCTGGAGACGTTCCTGTGGCTGGCCGAGGGAGGGCGCGGCGGATGACCCCGCGACGGCGAGCGCTGGTCCTGACCCATCGGCGCCCGCAGCAGACCGCCGCGGCGTTCGACGCGCTCGCGGCGGCGGCGCGGCGGGCAGGGGCGACGCTCGTCCTCGACGAGGCCGAGGCCGCCAAGCACGGCCCGGCGACGCGCGAGGGGTTCGTCGTCGCCAGGGCGCAGGAGGCGGCCGACGGCATCGACCTGTGCATCGTGCTCGGCGGCGACGGCACGATCCTCGCCGCGCTGCGGCGCCTGGCGGGGACGGGCGTGCCCGTGTTCGCCGTCAACTTCGGCGAGGTCGGCTTCCTGGCGACGATCGAGCCCGACGACGTCGCCGAGGGCCTGGACCGCGCGTTCGCCGGCGACTTCGAGGTGCTGTCGCTGCCGGCGATCGCCGTCGACGGCCTCGACGGCGGCAGCACCTACGCGATCAACGACGTCGCCGTGCACCGCAAGGTCGGCGAGCGCGTCGCCACGCTCGCCTACGGCATCGGCGCCGAGATGGTCGCCAACGTGCGCTGCGACGGCGTCGTCGTCGCCTCGCCGGCGGGCTCGACGGGCTACAACCTCGCCAACGGCGGGCCCGTGATGGCGTGGGGCGTCGAGGGCTACGTCGTCTCGTTCATCGCGCCGCACTCGATCACGGCGCGGCCGCTGGTCGTCGCCCCGGGCGACACGCTGAGCATCCACAACATGTCGGTCGTGCCCGTCGAGGTCAGCATCGACGGCCGCCCGGCGTCCGAGCTGGAGCCGTGGGACGCGTTCACGATGCGCTTCGTGCGCGACGTGGCGTGCCTCGCGCAGGCGCCCGGCTCCTCGTTCTACCTGCGCCTGCGACAGAAGTTCGGACGCCTCGCGGTCTGACCGCACGCGTCCGGCCGGTCCGTCGGGCCGCGTTGGTACACAGGCGAACGATGTTGTCCGAGCTGCGCGTCGAGAACCTGCTGCTGATCGAGCGGGCCGAGCTGAGGCTCGGGCCGGGCCTCAACGTGCTCACGGGCGAGACCGGCGCCGGCAAGACCGTGCTCGCGCACGCGCTCGACCTGCTGCTCGGCGGCCGCGCGCGGCCCGGGATCGTGCGGCCGGGAGCGCGCGAGGCCTACGTCGAGGGCGTCTTCGAGCTGCCCGACCCGACCCGGCCCGACGTCGTGCTCGCGCGGCGCGTGACCGCCGAGGGCCGCACGCGCGCCTACGTCGACCACCGCTCGGCGACGGTCGCCGAGCTGGGCGAGCGCGCGGCCGAGCTGCTGTCCTTCTACGGCCAGCACGAGCACCGCCGGCTGACGCTCGCCTCGGCCCAGCTC
>DASZVK010000333.1:0-30360 GCA_035547175.1 Solirubrobacteraceae bacterium | reverse complement strand
GCGCGAGGAGCCGCCGGCCGCGAA
Organism: Solirubrobacteraceae bacterium; assembly: GCA_035547175.1. Taxonomy (GTDB): domain Bacteria; phylum Actinomycetota; class Thermoleophilia; order Solirubrobacterales; family Solirubrobacteraceae; genus BP-464. Next base: position 30,336 of record DASZVK010000333.1, on the reverse strand, counting down.
CGCCTACGGGCTCGAGCTGGAGGGCCTCGCCGCCGCCGTGCGCGGCCAGGCGCCGGCGCTGCTGGGCCGCGACGACGCCGCCGGCCAGGCGCGCGCGCTGGCGATGCTGCTGGAGGCTGCCGGGTGAGGCCCGTGCGCGTCGGCATCGCCGGCTTCGGCCTCGGCGGCGCCGTGTTCCACGCGCCGCTGGTCGACTCGGTCGACGGCCTCGAGGTCGCGGCGGTCATGACCCGCGACCCCGGGCGGGTCGCCGCCGCGCGCGCGGCGCACCCGTCGGCCCGCGTCGTCGGCGAGCTCGACGAGCTGCTCGACGGCATCGACCTGCTCGTCGTCACGACGCCCAACCGCAGCCACGCGCCGATCGCGCTGGCCGGCCTGCGGCGCGGCCTGGCGGTCGTCGTCGACAAGCCGATCGCCCCCGACGCCGCGCAGGCGCGCGCGCTGCTCGAGGCCGCACCGCCCAGCCCGCGGCTGACCGTCTTCCAGAACCGCCGCTGGGACGACGACTTCCTGACGCTGCGGCGCGTGCTCGAGGAGGGCTCGCTCGGCGAGCTGGTGCGCTTCGAGTCGCGCTACGAGCGCTTCCGGCCCGAGGTCGACGCCGGGCGCTGGCGCGAGCGGCCCGAGCCCGAGGAGGGCGGCGGCCAGCTGCTCGACCTCGGCGCGCACGTGATCGACCAGGCGCTGGTGCTGTTCGGGCCGCCGCGCTCGGTGTTCGCCGTGCTCACGTCGCGGCGACCGGGCTCGCGCACCGACGACGAGGACTTCCTGCTGATCGAGCACGAGGGCGGCATGCGCTCGCACCTGTGGATCAGCGCGGTCAACGCGCTCGCCGGGCCGCGCTTCCGCGTCAGTGGCCTGCGCGCGGGCTTCGCCACGGACGGCGTCGACCCGCAGGAGGACCAGCTCCAGGCCGGGCTGCGGCCCGGCGACGCGGGCTACGGCGAGGGGCGCAGCGGCCTGCTCGCCGGGCGCGAGGTCGCGCTCGAGCGCGGACGCTACGAGGACTTCTACGCCGCCGCCCGCGACTGGGCGCGCGGCGAGGCGCCGGCCCCCGTCGACCCGGCCGACGGCGTGCGGGTGCTGGACGTCGTGGAGGCCGCGCGGCGCTCGTCCGCCGCGCGGGAGGTCGTTCGAGTGAAGGAGACGACGTGAAGACCAGCCTCGGAATCTGGGCCTTCGGCCCGATGGTGACCCGGTTCGTTCCGGGCGGCTACCAGCCCGAGCACGGCCGCGAGCCGACGGCCGAGAAGGTGGCGCGCGCCGTCGCCGGGCTCGGGGACCTGATCGACGGCTACGAGTTCCACTACCCGCAGGAGCTCGACGAGGAGAGCCTCGACGAGGTGCGCGCGGCGCTGGCGGGCCACGACGTCTACTGCATCGCCACCGGCCTGCACCTCGACCCGCGCTTCGGCCGCGGCGCCCTGACCAACCCCGACGCGGGCCTGCGCCGGGAGGCGCTCGAGATCGTGCTGCGTGCCTCGGACTTCGCCGCGGGCGTCGGCGCGCAGCTGATCTGCTGGCCGGGCGGCGAGGGCTACAACTACCCCTTCCAGGCCCGCTACGCCGACAACTGGCGCTGGTTCATCGAGGCGATGGACGCGGCCGCGCAGCGCTGCTCGGACAACGGCATCAGGCTCTTCCTCGAGCACAAGAACTCCGAGCCGGCGATGAAGATCTACATGCGCAACGTCGGCATGACGCTGCACGTCATCCACACGCTGCGCCGCAACGGCCACGGCAACGTGCAGGTCAACATGGACTGGCAGCACCTGCTGATGAACGGCGAGCACCTGCCCGAGTACGCGGCGCTGCTGGCTGCCGAGGGGCTGCTCGGCCACCAGCACGCCAACTCCGGCTGGGGCACGTTCGACGACGACAACATGGTCGGCGCGACCGCCTTCATGGAGACGCTCGAGCTGGCGCTGGAGCTGCGCCGCGCCGGCTACGGCCGCGACGGCGACCCGCGGCGACTCGGCTTCGACCTCTACCCCTACACGGAGGACCAGGTCGCCGCCGTGCGCCAGTCGGTGCGCGCCTGGCGCTTCATCGACGAGGTCGCCGGCCGCATCGACGAGCCCGCGCTGCGCGAGCGCCAGGAGGCCAAGGACGCCGTCGGCGCGCAGGAGCTCGTCTACGCGGCGCTCGGCTCGACGCACTGAGCGCCAGGTGACCGCGTTCGGCCTCGACGTCGGGACCTCGTCGGTCAAGGGCCTCGCCGTCGGCGCCGGCGGCGAGGTGCTGGCGCGCGCCGAGGTCGCGCACGACCTCTCGACGCCGCGACCGGGCTGGAGCGAGCAGCGCCCCGAGGACTGGTGGGCCGGCGCCGAGCGCGTCCTGGCGGAGCTGGCCGCGGCGGCCGGCGCGCCGTCGGGCATCGGCCTCTCGGGCCAGATGCACGGCCTCGTCGCGCTCGACGGAGCCGACCGGGTGGTGCGCCCGGCGCTGCTGTGGAACGACCAGCGCACCACCGCCGAGTGCGCCGAGATCGAGCGGCGCCTGGGCGGGCCCGAGGGCGTCGCGAAGGCGACCGGCAACGCGGCGCTCACGGGCCTGACGGCGCCGAAGCTGCTGTGGCTCGAGCGCCACGAGCCCGGCGCCTACGCGCGCGTGCGCTCGGTGATGCTGCCCAAGGACTACGTGCGGCTGCGGCTCACGGGCGAGCGCGCGACCGACGTCACCGACGCCTCGGGGACGCTGTGGTTCGACGTGCGCGAGCGGCGCTGGAGCGAGCGCATGCTCGACGCGCTCGGGCTCGACCGGGCCTGGCTGCCCCCGGCGCTCGAGTCGGCCGAGGCGACCGGGGCCACGCGCGACGGCGTGCCGGTCGCCGCCGGCGCCGGCGACCAGGGCGCGGGCGCGCTCGGCGTCGGCGTCGACGGGACGGGTGGGGACGGCATCGCGTCGGTCGTGCTGGGCACGTCGGGCGTCGTGCTGCACTGCCTGCCCGGCTACGGCGCCGACCCGGCCTCGGGCATCCAGGCCAGCGCCCACGCCGTCCCCGGCGGCTGGTTCGCGATGGGCGTGATCCTGTCGGCCGCCGGCTCGCTGCGCTGGCTGCGCGACGTGCTCGACGTGCCCTACGAGACGCTGCTCGCCGAGGCCGAGCGCTGGCCGCCGGGCTGCGAGGGGCTCTACTTCCTGCCCTACCTCACCGGCGAGCGCGCGCCGCACGCCGACCCCGGCGCGCGCGGCGCGTTCGTCGGCCTCGAGCTGCGCCACGATCGCGGCGCGCTGGTCCGCGCCGTGCTCGAGGGCGTCGCCTACGCGCTGCGCGACGTGCTCGACGTCGTCGCCGGCCTCGGCGGGGTGGGTGGGTCCGTGTCCCTCGGCCGCCTCAGCGGCGGCGGCGGGCGCGGCGACCTCTGGCCGGCGATCCTCGCCTCCGTGCTCGAGGTCCCGCTCGAGCGCACCGCCGTCGACGAGGGCGCGGCCTACGGCGCGGCGCTGCTGGGCGGCGTCGCCGGCGGCGTCTGGCCCTCGCCGCAGGAGGCCGTCGCCGCCTGCGTGCGGCCGGTCGCGACGATCGAGCCCGACGGCGCCTGGTCGGCGACCTACGCCGAGCTGCGCCCCCGCTACCGCGAGCTGTACCCGGCGCTGCGGCCCTAGGGCTCGCCGGCGCCGTCGTCCCTGAGCGCGTTGCCGAACGGGCCCTTGAGCTTCCAGTCGCTGCCCGCGCGCGCCGGGACCAGCAGCCACAGCAGCGGCCCGACCGCGGTCAGCAGCAGGCCCGACGCCAGGCCCGGCTTGTCGCCGTAGCCCTTGCGCTCGGACAGGTAGCCGCCGGTCCAGGCGGCGGCGAGCCAGACGACGAACAGCAGCAGCGCCTTCCAGCCCAGCAGCGCGAGGACCATCGCTCAGTCGCCTCCCAGGTACGCGGCCTGGACCTCGGGGTTGCTGCGCAGCGCGGCCGACGAGTCGGCGAGCGCGACCCGGCCCGTCTCGAGCACGTAGCCGCGGTGCGACGCGCCGAGCGCGTAGTTGGCGTTCTGCTCGACCAGCAGGATCGTCGTCCCCTGGCGGTTGATCTCCTCGATCGTCTCGTAGATGCGGTCGACGAGCACCGGCGCGATGCCCATCGACGGCTCGTCGAGCAGCAGCAGCTTCGGGCGGGCCATCAGCGCGCGGCCGATCGCGAGCATCTGCTGCTCGCCGCCGGACATCGTGCCCGCCTTCTGGCGCTGGCGCTCCTGCAGGCGCGGGAACAGCGAGAAGACGCGCTCGATGTCCTCGCCGATCTCGCCGTCGCGGCGCAGGAAGGCGCCCATGTCGAGGTTCTCGCGCACGCTCATGCGCTGGAAGCAGTGCCGGCCCTCCGGCGCCTGGGAGATGCCCAGGGCGACGATGTCCTGCGCCGGGAGCTTGGCGATCTCGCGCCCCATGAACCTGATCGACCCGGTGCGCGGCGGCGAGATCCCGGAGATCGAGCGCAGCGTCGTCGACTTGCCGGCCCCGTTGGAGCCGATCAGCGTGACGACCTCGCCCTCCTCGACGGTCAGCGAGACGCCCTTGAGCGCCTGGATGTTGCCGTAGTAGGTGTGGATCTCGGAGACCTCGAGCATCGCCACCGCTCAGCCCTGCTTTCCCAGGTAGGCCTCGACCACGCGCGGGTCGGCGCGGACCGCGGCCGGCTCGCCCTCGGCGATCTTCTCGCCGTGGTCGAAGACCGTGACCCGCTCGGAGACGCCCATCACGACCTTCATGTCGTGCTCGATCAGCAGGATCGTCAGGTCGCGCTCGTCGCGCAGCCGCTGCATGAACGTCTTGAGGTTGTCGGACTCCTGCGGGTTCATGCCCGCGGTCGGCTCGTCGAGCAGCAGCAGCTTCGGGTCCGAGGCCAGCGCCCGCGCGATCTCGACGCGGCGCTGGTCGCCGTAGGAGAGGTTGACGGCGAGCTGGTCGAGCTGACCGGCGCGCAGGCCGACGTACTCGAGCGTCTCGCGGGCCTTGGCGCGCGCGTCCTCCTCCTCGACGTTCACGCGGCGCAGCGGCAACGGCAGGCTCAGCGGCACGAACCGCGGCGGGCGCAGCAGCGCGCCGGGCAGGCCCGCGCGCATGCGCGTGTGCTGGCCGACCATCACGTTCTCCGTCGCGGTCATCGTCGCCCACAGGCGGATGTTCTGGAACGTGCGGCTGATCCCCAGGTGGGTGATCTGGTCGGGGCGCGTGCGCGTGATGTCCCGGCCGTCGAACCAGATCCGGCCGGCGCTGGGCTTGTAGAGCCCGGTGAGCATGTTGAAGAACGTCGTCTTGCCGGCGCCGTTGGGGCCGATGATCGAGACGATCGAGCGCCGCGGGATGTCGAACGTGACGTCGCTGACGGCGACGAGGCCGCCGAAGACCTTCGAGACGGCGGCCGCCTCGAGCAGCGCGTCGTCGCTCACGGATGCTCCATCTCCATCTCGTGGGCGATCGCGTCGCCCGCGCCGATGCCGTGCTCGAGCTCGAGCTGGCGCCGCCGCTCGGGCAGCAGGCCCTCGGGGCGCAGCACCATCATGATCACCAGCAGGCCGCCGAAGATCGCGAACTGCACGTCGGTGAGCTGGAAGTCGAGGTCGAAGAGCTGGTGGGGCAGGTTGTTGAGCTGGTTGGGCAGCAGCTCGTAGTTGATGTACGTCAGCGCGATCGCCCCGACGACGACGCCCCAGATCGATCCCAGGCCGCCGAGGATCACCATCGCCAGGACGTAGATCGAGAACGAGAACAGGAACGAGTCCGACGTGATGTTCGTCAGGTAGGAGCCGAGGAACGCGCCGGACATGCCGCCGAGGCCGGCGCCGAGCGCGTAGGCGAGCAGCTTCGTGCGCACCAGCGGCACGCCCATCGCCGCGGCCGCGACCTCGTCCTCGCGCACCGCGATCCAGGCGCGGCCGAGGCGCGAGTCGCGCACCCTGAAGTTGACGAACAGGGTGATCACGACCATGCCGAGCGCGACCCAGTACCACGGCCGCAGGTTGAGCTGCGAGAACGGCGTCGCCCCCGGGAAGCCGATCGCGTCGACCGCCGAGATGCCCTGGCGGCCGTTGGTCAGCGCGTAGTCGCCGATCTTCAGCGTGTCGCCGTTGAGCGCGAACACGCGGATGATCTCGCCGAAGCCGAGCGTGACGATCGCGATGTAGTCGCCGCGCAGGCGCAGCGTCGGCAGGCCGATGATGACGCCGGCGATCGCGCAGAAGACGATCGCGATCAGCGCGATGATCACCCACCAGAAGTGGATCCCGGGCAGCGTCCCGGCGAACTTCGTCGCGAGCACGTGGATGTTCGCGTCGGCGTAGAAGCCCGACCCGAACCAGCCCACGCAGTAGGAGCCGATCGCGTAGAAGGCCAGGTAGCCGAGGTCGAGCAGGCCGGCGAAGCCGACGACGATGTTCAGCCCGAGCGCCATGACGATGTAGGCCATCGCCAGCGTCGCCGTGTTCATCGTGTCGTCGGCGACCCCGAAGAAGAACGGGAACACGATCGCCAGCGCGAGCAGCACCGCGGGCCCGACGCGGCCGACCCACGGTGGCACGGCGGCCCGCCAGGCGCGCACCTGCGCGCGCATCAGCCGGCCTCCCGGGTCTGCTCGCCGAACAGGCCCTGGGGCTTGAGGATCATGATCACGATCAGGTAGGCGAAGACGATCGCCGGCGTCCAGTCGGGCCCGATGCGGTTGTCTGAGATCTGCTGGATGCAGCCGATGATCAGGCCGCCGAGCACGGCGCCCCGCAGGTTGCCGATGCCGCCCATGACGGCGGCGGTGAACGCCAGCAGGCCCGCGTTGAAGCCCTGGAAGTACCAGATCGTCGTCTGGTAGAGCGCGTAGATCAGGCCCGCGGCGCCGGCCAGGATCCCGCCCAGCAGGAAGGTCAGCGAGATCGTCGTGTCGACGTTGATGCCCATCAGGCGGGCGGCCTCGGGGTCCTGCGCGGTCGCGCGCATCGCCTTGCCGAGCCGGCTGCGCGCGATGAACGTGGTCATCGCGATCACGAGCGGGATCGTCACGCCGAAGGCGAGCAGGTCCGCCGCCTCGATGTGGATGCCCCAGACGTAGGTCACCTGGTGCTGCGCCCAGATCAGGTCGTCGACCGAGGCCGGCGAGCCGCCCAGCCACAGCAGCCCGACGTCCTGGAGGATGAACGACATGCCGACGGCGGTGATCAGCGGCGCCAGCTTCGGCGCGCTGCGCAGCGGCCGGTAGGCCACCTTCTCGATCAGGACGTTGGTGCCGCCGCACACCACCATCGCCACGATCAGCGCGGCGACGATCCCGCCGATCGTGCCCAGCACGCCGGTGGCGACGCCGACGCCCAGCACGCCGCTCCAGAACTGCGACGCGGTGAACGAGCCGATCATGAACACGTCGCCGTGGGCGAAGTTGATCAGCTCGATGATCCCGTAGACGAGCGTGTAGCCGATCGCGATCAGGGCCAGGATCGAGCCGTTCGACAGCCCGCTGAAGAGGTTGTCGGCCAGGTGCGAGAGGTTCCCGTCGTCGACGAGGTCCTTGACCCCGTAGAAGACCGGCAGCGCCAGCAGGAAGACGATCAGCCCGTAGCGGGAGATCGCCTCGCGGACGACGTCGAGCGGCGACGTCGCGAGCGCGGGGCCGGCCTGGGTTGCTTCGGATTCCGCTGCCATCGTGGCGCGAAGGCCGTGGGGCGGGCCTGACGCCCGCCCCACGTGGATGCCTTCTTGCTCGCGCTGCGAGGACCTACTTCCGGATCGCCTTCGCGTAGGTCGGCAGGCCGCCGACGACCTTGTAGGCGCCGTAGTCGGTCAGGGTCGTGTCGCCGTTCTTGTCGAACGAGTAGACGCCCAGCACCGAGTGGCGGTTCTTGGTCGCGAACAGCGCCTTGAGGACGTTGGCCTTGCCGTCCTTGCCGGTGGCCTTCAGGCCGAGCTTCGTCAGCGTGGCGACGAACAGGCTCCCGGCCTCGTAGCCGTAGATGGCGTACGGGTCGGGGTGCGGGTCGTTGTACGCCTTCTTGAAGGCGGCGAGGAAGTTCTTGCCGCCCGGGTAGGAGTTCAGGTTCAGCGTCGCGATCGTGCACTGGAACTTCTTGTCGACCGCGGGGGTCACGCCCTTCTGCTTCGGGTTGGTGAAGCCCGACTCGCAGACGCCGTCGCCGCCGTACAGCTTGGCGGTCGGCATCGCGGCGTTGATGTCCTTGTAGAGCTGGATCGCGCCGTTGGCGGTGACGCCTCCGAAGAAGAAGCAGTCCGCCCCGGCCGACTGGTACTTCGAGGCCAGCGACCGGTAGTTGGCCGCGGTCTTGTCGATGCCGTCACCGGCGCCGGCGGAGCCCGCGTTGAGGACCTTCAGGCTCAGCTTCTTGGCGTCGAGGATGACGACGCGCGCCAGGCCGGCGCCGTAGGCCTCCTTGTCGTTGGCCACCGCGACCGCCTTGCAGCCGTCGCTCTTCATGAGCCGCGCCAGCGCGAGGCCCTGGATGGTGTCGCGCGGGACGATGCGCAGGTAGGTGCGCTTGCCCGTCGGGTAGTACTTGCCCGGCTCGCCCTTCAGCGTGCCCGGCTCGCTCGTCGTCAGGCCGACGTAGGTGTTGGCCGGCGAGACCTGCGGGACCCCGGCCTGGTTGAGGATCGGGATCGAGACCTCGGACGCGCCCGAGTTGAACTCGCCGATGTAGCCGACCGCGTTGGGGTCCTGGGCCACCTTGCGCGCGTTCTGCGTCGTCTGGGCGGGATCCCAGTTGCCGGCCTGCGCGGTCGAGTCGTCCAGCGACGTGTACTTGATCGTCAGGGGGCCGGCCTTGTAGTTGGCCTTCTTGAGCGCCAGCTCGATGCCCTTCACGAGCGCGCCGGTCTGGGCCTTCGAAGCGCCCTGGAGCGGCAGGCTCGAGTAGAGGTCGACGGTGGCGCCGGCACCGACGGCGCTGCCGCCGCCGAAGACGGCCACGAGCGCGCAGCCGACGGCTGCGATCACTGCGATGAAACGTACCCTCACAGAAATGTCCTCCATCTGAGGTTGGACTTCGCGCCACCCTATAGCGACCCAAACACGCGTGCAAATGGCCCGGCGGCCAAGCCGGACGGCGTCCTCCGCGACACCGTGCGCGGGGCTGCGATCAGCCCGGATCGACGACCGTCAGCAGCCGGGGCGAGCCGTTCGCGCCGGCGCCGTAGACGCCGCACTCGGTCGTCGTCGTGTCGCCCACGCTGTCGAACGAGTAGGACCCCAGCACCGAGATCCTCGCGCGCGTCGCGAACAGCGCCGAGCGCACGGCGCCGCGGTCGGCGCCCTCGCCGCCGAGCCGCGCGACGGTCTCGACGAACAGCTGCGCCGCCTCGTAGCCGCGCAGCGCGTAGGCGTCGGCGGCCTCGTTGGCGAACTGCGCCCGGTACTCGGAGTCGAACGCCGCGCCGCCCGCGTAGCCGTCGAGCGGCAGCGTCGGCGAGGTGCACTTGTAGCGCCGGCCGATCCGGACCGGCAGGCCGCCCTGCTTGGGGCTCGTCACCGAGCTGCTGCAGAGCGTCGAGTCGCCGTACATGCGCGCCTTGGGCAGCACCGCGTCGACCGCCTCGTAGAGCTTGACGGCGCCGTCGGCATCGGCGCCGACGTACAGCAGGCAGTCGGCGCGGGCGGCGCGCAGCGCCGTCGCCAGGCGCCGCCTGCTGCCCGCCTGCGCGGCGGTCACGCGGCGCGGCGCCGTCAGCGCGAGCTTGCGCTGCGCCGCCTGGTGGACGACGAGCGCGACGAGGCTCTCCGGGTGCTGGCCGGCGTCGTAGGCGACGGCCGCGCGGCGGCAGCGGTCGCGCCGCATCGTCACGACGAGCGCGGCCGCCTCGACGCTGTCGCTCGGCACGATGCGCAGGAACGTGCGCGTCCCGGTCGGGAAGTACGCCCGCGGCTCGCCGGGGCGCGTGCCCGGCGCGCGGCGCGTGAGGCCGACGTACGTGCTCGCCGGCGAGACCTGGACGATGCCGGCGCGGTTGAGGATCGGCGCCGAGACCTCGCTGGCGCCGGAGTCGAAGTCGCCGATGTAGCCGATCGCGGCGCGGTCGGCGGCGACGCGCCGCGCGTTGCGCGCGGTGACGTCCGCGTCCCAGCCACGCGCGGCGGGCGAGGAGTCGTCGAGCGCCGTGTAGCGGATCAGCGTGCGCCCCGCCTGGCCGCCGACCTCGTCGAGCGCCAGGCGGATGCCCTTGACGATCGCGGCCGCGTGCTCGCGCTCGGGTCCCTGCAGCGGCAGGCTCGAGTACAGGTGCACGGTGCGTGCCGTGTCGTCGGCTCCGGTCGTCTTGGCGCCGCCGCTCCCGCCGCCGCAGGCGGCGAGGCCGAGCGCCCCTGCGGCGCAGGCGGCGACCGCGAGCGCCCGGGCGACCACGGGCGCTACCCGACCCCGCCGTCGAGCCGGCGGTCGAGGCGCAGCTCGCCGCCGGCGATGCGGAAGCCGCCGACCTCGGTGCGGTCGACGTCGCCGCTGGAGTCGATGCGGTAGTCGCCGATGACGGTGCCGCGCTCGCGCGTGCCGAGGTAGGCGCGGATCACGCTGCGGCGATCCTTGGCGCTCTCGCCGGCGCGCCCGATCGCCGCGATCACGGTGCGCATCGCCTCGTAGCCGTAACGGGCGGCCGGCGGCGGATCGGCGCCGAACGCCGCGCGATAGCGCCTCGCGAACGCCCGCGAGGCGGCGTCGTCGGGCAGCCCGACGAGCGGGCTGACGCCGCGCACCGCGCCGGCCGCGCGGCCGAGCCGGGCCGCCAGGTCGCCGTGCGTGCTGGAGCTGGTGACGAACAGCGGCAGGCGCGCGGCGGCGGCGTGCACGGCGCGCAGCAGGCGCGCGGCGGCCTCGCTGTCGCCGCCGGCGTAGACGAGCGCGTCGGCCTTCTGCTTGACCAGGTCGGCGACGTCGCCGTCGAGGTCGTGGCCGGGGCGCGGGTCGACGCGCACCGCCTTGACGAGCTCGATCCGCTGGGCGTCGAAGGCGTCGGAGAGGTCGATCAGGCCGCCCTGGCCGTCGTCGAGGCCGTCCTGCGCGACGACGACGCGGCGCAGGCCGAGGCCGTCGAGCCAGCGGGCCAGGGCGCGCGCCTCGACGGCGCCCGTCGGCACGAGCCGCGCGAACGTCCGCGTGTCGGCCGGGTAGTACTTCTGCGGCTCGCCCTTGTCGAGCACCCGCGTCAGGCCCGTGTAGCCGCTCAGCGGGCTGACCTGGAGGATGCCGAGCTCGTTGTTGACCGGCAGCGAGACGGCGGTCGCGCCCGAGTCGAGGTCGCCTATGTAGGCGATCGTCGTGCCGTTGCCGGCCGCCTGGCGGGCGTTCTGCGCCGCCTGGTCGGGGCTCCACGTGCCCCGCTCGGGATCGGCGTCGTCGATCGCGTCGAGCGCCACCGTGAACTGCCCGACCCGCGCGCCGGCGTCCTCGAGCGCGATCTTCTCGCCGCGCAGCACCGCGCGCCCCTCGGGGCCGCGCTCGCCGCTGAGCGGCAGGCTCGTGTAGACGGTCAGCGCGTCGGACTTGATCTTCGGGTCGGGTGGAGAGCCGCAGGCCGACAGGATCGCCACGGCCACCACGGCGCCGGCGACCACGGCGGCCGGCCGCACGGCGGGCAGCAGTCGCATCGCGGCCGGACTCTAGCCGAGCGCCTGGGCGAAGCCGCGCACGAGCGCCTCGACGTCCTCGCCCTCGCCGGCCGCCCGCACGAGGCGCGAGCCGACGATCACGCCGTCGGCGCCGGCGTCGGCCGCGGCCGCGGCGCGGTCGGGCGTGGCGATGCCGAAGCCGACCGCGACGGGGACGTCGGTGGCCGCCTTCGCGCGGGCGACGGTCGTGGTGAAGTCGACGCCCGCGCGCTCGCCCGTCGTGCCCGTGACCGACACCGTGTAGAGGAAGCCGCGGGCGCGCGCGCCGATCGTCGCCAGGCGCTCGTCGGGCGTCGTCGGGGCGACGAGCGGCACCAGCGCGACGCCGGCGCCGTCGCACGCCTCGAGCACCGGCCCGGCCTCCTCGATCGGCAGGTCGGGCACGATCAGCCCGCTCGCCCCCGCCTGCGCCAGCGCGGCGGCGAACTGCTCGACGCCGCGCGCGAGCACGAGGTTGACGTAGCACATCAGCACGACCGGGACGGCCGGCGAGAGCTCGCCGGCCAGCGCCAGGACGTCGTCGACGTGGACGCCGCCGGCGAGCGCGCGCACGCCCGCCGCGTGGATCACCGGGCCGTCGGCGAGCGGGTCGGAGAACGGCACGCCGAGCTCGACGAGGTCGGCGCCGCCGGCGACGTACGCCGCGCCGACCGCGCGCGAGGCGTCGAGCGTCGGGTAGCCGCCCATCAGGTACGGCATCAGCGCCGCGCGCCGGCCCGAGGAGGCGAACGCCGAGGCGATCCGCGCGGCGCCGTCGGCGCCCGTCACGCCTCGTCCCTGGCCAGCACCTCGGCCAGGTCCTTGTCGCCGCGCCCCGAGAGGCACAGCAGGTCGACCTCCGACTCGCTGGGCTCGTGCAGCGCGTAGTGCAGCGCGTGCGCGGTCTCGAGCGCCGGCACGATCCCCTCCAGGCGCGCGACCCGCTTGAACGCGGCGAGCGCCTGCTCGTCGGTGACGGCGACGTAGGTCGCGCGGCCGGAGTCGCGCAGCCAGGCGTGCTCGGGGCCGGCGCCGGGGTAGTCGAGGCCGGCCGAGACCGAGTGCGCCTCGAGGATCTGGCCCTCGGCGTCCTGCATGATCGCCGAGAACGCGCCGTGCAGGACGCCGCCGGGCCCGCCGGCCGTCAGCGGCGCGCCGTGGCGGCCGGTCGCCAGCCCCTCGCCGGCGGCCTCGACGCCGACGAGCGCGACGCCGGGGTCGTCGTAGAAGCCGGCGAACGTGCCGATCGCGTTCGAGCCGCCGCCGACGCACGCCAGCACGCGATCGGGCAGGCGGCCGCGGCGCTCGAGGATCTGCGCGCGCGCCTCGTCGCCGATCACCCGCTGGAGGTCGCGCACGATCGCCGGGTAGGGCGCCGGGCCGACCGCCGAGCCGATCACGTAGTGGCTCGTGGCGACGTTGGTGACCCAGTCGCGCAGCGCCTCGCTGACGGCCTCCTTGAGCGTGCGCGCGCCCGCCTCGACGGAGACGACCTGCGCGCCGAGCATCTGCATGCGCTGGACGTTGGGCTGCTGGCGGCGGACGTCCTCGGCGCCCATGTAGACGACGCACTCCATGTCGAGCAGCGCGCACGCCGTCGCCGAGGCGACGCCGTGCTGGCCGGCGCCGGTCTCGGCGATCACGCGCCGCTTGCCGATCCGCCGGGCGAGCAGCACCTGGCCGATCGCGTTGTTGATCTTGTGCGAGCCGGTGTGGTTGAGGTCCTCGCGCTTGAGCCACAGCTCGCGCCCGGCGACCTCGCTGAGCCGCTCGGCGAGGTACAGCGGCGACGGGCGGCCGACGTAGTCGCGCAGCAGCCGCGCGAGCTCGGCGCGGTACTCGGGGTCGTCGCGGGCCGCGATCCAGACCGCCTCGAGCTCCGCCACGGCGGGCATCAGCGTCTCGGGCACGTACTGCCCGCCGTAGGGCCCGAAGCGGTGCTCGACCCCGGCCTCGACGTGGGGGCTCATGCCGTGACCTCGACGGCGGCGACCGCCTCGGAGAAGGCGCGCAGCAGCGCGTGGTCCTTGACGCCGGGCGCCGACTCGGTGCCGCTGGCGACGTCGACCGCGTACGGTCGCACCCGCTCGATCGCCTCGCCGACGTTGTCCGGCGTCAGGCCGCCGCTGAGGATCAGCGGCACCGGCGAGCGGCGCGAGGCGACGAGGTCCCAGTCGACGGTCCGGCCGGTGCCGCCGCGCATCCCGGGGACGCGCGCGTCGACGAGGTGGAAGTCGACGCCGCGGAACGCCTGCAGCGCCTGCAGGTCGGCGCGGCTGCCGACGCGCGCGGCCTTGATGACGCGCGCCCCGGTGCGCCGCGCCACCTCGGCGCAGAACGCGGTGCCCTCGTCGCCGTGGAGCTGGACCATGCTCAGCGGGACCGCCTCGGCCAGCGCGGCGATCTCGTCGAGTGGCTGGTTGACGAACACGCCCGCCAGCTCGACGCGTCGGCGCAGCGCGGCGCCGACCCCGGCGGCGACGTCGGGATCGCAGCGGCGCACCGAGCGCGGCCAGAAGTTCAGGCCCACGGCCCAGGCCCCCGCCTCGGCGGCGGCGACGGCGTCGTCGAGGCTCGTGACGCCGCAGTGCTTGACGCGGGTCACCGCTCGTCGTCGTCCGCGTCGCCGGCCGCGCCGCTGAGGACGCGCGTCGCGGCCTCCGGGTCCGACGCGCGCATCAGCGACTCGCCGACGAGCACCGCGTCGACGCCGACGCGCTCGAGCTCCTCGATCTGCTCGCGCGAGTGGAAGCCCGACTCGGAGACGACGGTCTTGCCCGCGGGGACGTCGGCGAGCAGCTCGAAGGTGCGCTCGACGTCGACGCTGAAGTCGCCGAGGTCGCGGTTGTTGATGCCGATCACCTTCGCGTCGACGGCCTCCAGCGCGCGCTCGAGCTCCTCCTCGTCGTGGACCTCGACGAGCACGTCGAGGTCGAGCGCGCGCGCCTCTTCGAACAGCGCGCCGAGGTCCCTCGGGTCCAGCGCGGCGACGATCAGCAGCAGCGCGTCCGCCCCCCAGGCGGCGGTCTCGTAGACCTGGTAGGGGTCGACGATGAAGTCCTTGCGCAGGATCGGCAGCCCCGACGCCGCGCGCGCCTCGCGCACGTCGTCGAGCTCGCCGCCGAAGTGCGGCCCCTCGGTCAGGATCGACAGCGCCGAGGCGCCGCCGCGCTCGTAGGCGGAGACGATCTCGGCGACCGTGGCGCCGGCGCGGATCTCGCCCGCCGACGGCGAGCGGCGCTTGTGCTCGGCGATGATCGAGACGCCGGGCTGCACGAGCGCCTCGGCGAACGGGCGCTCGTCGCGGTGGACGACCTGCGCCTCGAGCGTCGCCAGCGGCACCTCCGAGCGCCGTCGGCGCACGTCGTCGCGCGTGATCTCGACGATCCGGTCGAGCACGCTCACGCCGCGGCTCCCGCGAGCTCCGAGCTCAGCGCGCGGTAGCGCTCGAGCGCGTCGGCGGCGGCGCCCGTGGCGATCGCCGCGACCGCCGCCTGCACGCCCTCGGCGAGCGAGTCGGCGCGGCCGCCGGCGTAGATCGCCGCGCCGGCGTTGAGCACCGCGAGGTCGCGTCTCGGGCCGGCCTCGCCGGCGAGGATCGCCGCGGTCACGGCCGCGTTCTCGGCGGGCGTGCCGCCCGCCACGGCCTCGGGCGCCGAGACGGCGAGGCCGACGTCGCCGGGCGACACCGCGTAGCGCTCGATCTGTTGACCGTTGACCTCGACCACGTGGGTCACGCCGGAAGTGCTGAGCTCGTCCAGCCCGTCCTCCGAGGACACTAGCAGCGCGCGGTCGGTCCCGAGCGCGGCCAGCGCCCCGGCCATGACGTCGAGGAAGCGGCCGTCGGCGACGCCGATCAGCTGGCGCCGCGCGCCCGCCGGGTTGGTCAGCGGGCCGAGGAAGTTGAAGATCGTGCGCACCGCCAGCTCGCGCCGCACGGGCACGACGAAGCGCGTCGCCTGGTGGTGCGCGGGGGCGAACAGGAAGCCGAAGCCGACCTCGTCGATGCAGCGGCCGACGGCCTGCGCGTCGAGGTCGATGCGCGCCCCGAGCGCCTCGAGCACGTCGGCCGAGCCCGACAGGCTGGTCGCCGAGCGGTTGCCGTGCTTGGCGACGGCGCAGCCCGCCCCGGCGGCGATCAGCGCCGCGGTCGTCGAGACGTTGAACGTCGTGCGCCCGCCGCCGGTGCCGGCCGTGTCGAGCAGGTCGGTGCGCGACGTGGCGACCGGCGTGGCGAGCGCGCGCATCGTGCGCGCCAGGCCGGCGAGCTCGTCGACCGTCTCGCCCTTCGTGCGCAGGCCGATCAGCAGCGCCGCGATCTCGACGTCGGTCGCCTCGCCGGCCATCACCTCGGCGAGCACCTCCGAGGCCTGGTCGGCGGACAGGTCGCGCCCCGACGCGAGCGCGTCGATCGCCTCAGTGAGTACCGGGTTCGGCAAGGAAGTTCGACAGCAGCCTCTTGCCCGCGTCGGTCAGCACCGACTCGGGGTGGAACTGGACGCCCTCGGCGGGCAGCTCCCGGTGGCGGATGCCCATCACCACGCCGCCGCCGCGCGAGCTGACCTCGAAGCAGTCGGGCAGCGAGGACTCCTCGACGACCAGCGAGTGGTAGCGGCCGACGACCATCGGGTCCGGCAGCCCGGCGTAGATCGTGCGGCCGTCGTGGGCGATCGTCGTCGTCTTGCCGTGGACCGGCTCGTGGCGCACGACGGTGCCGCCGAACGCCTGCGCGAGCGACTGGTGGCCGAGGCACACGCCGAGCGCCGGCACGCCGGCCTCGGGGAAGCGGCGCATCGCCTCGATCGAGACGCCGGCGTCGTCCGGGGTGCACGGGCCCGGCGAGACGACGACCCTGTCGGGCGCGCGCTCGAGCAGCGCCTCGACGCTCTCGACGTCGTTGCGCACGACCTGGAGCTCCGCGCCCAGCTCCCCGAGGTACTGGACGAGGTTGTAGGTGAAGGAGTCGTAGTTGTCGACGACGAGGACCTTCACGGCCACTCCGGCTGGTCGGCGGCGAGCTCGAACGCGCGCAGGACGGCGCGCGCCTTGGCCTCGGACTCGGCGAACTCGTAGGCCGGCCTGGCGTCGGCGACCGTGCCGCCGCCGGCCTGCACGTGCGCCAGGCCGTCCTTGACGACGACGGTGCGGATGTGGATGCAGGTGTCGAGGTCGCCGGCGTAGCTGAGCCAGCCGATCGCGCCGCCGTAGCCGCCGCGCTTGACCGGCTCGAGCTCGTCGATGATCTGCATCGCGCGGACCTTGGGCGCGCCCGACAGCGTGCCCGCCGGCAGCATCGAGCGCAGCGCGTCCATCGCGCCGACGCCGTCGCGCAGCGTGCCCGAGACGCTGGAGACGATGTGCATCACGTGCGAGTACGTCTCGACCGACATCAGCGTGTCGACCGCGACGCTGCCGTACTCGCACACGCGCCCGAGGTCGTTGCGCCCGAGGTCGACGAGCATCACGTGCTCGGCGCGCTCCTTCTCGTCGGCGAGCAGCTCCTTCGCGATGCGCTCGTCCTCGGCGAGGTTGGCGCCGCGCGGGCGCGTGCCGGCGATCGGGCGCGTCGACGCGCGCCGGCCGGCGACCGTCAGCAGCGGCTCGGGCGAGGCGCCCGCGATCTGGAAGTCCGTGAAGTCCAGGAAGTACATGTACGGGCTCGGGTTGACGACCCGCAGCCCGCGATAGACCGAGAACGGGTCGAGGTCGATCTCGGCCGACCAGCGCTGCGACGGCACGACCTGGAAGGCGTCGCCGGCGTGGACGTACTCGACGATCCGCGACACCATCGACTCGAAGCGCTCGCGCGTCATGTTCGAGCGGAACTCCGGCGGCGTCGTGCGCGGGCGCGTGCCGAAGCCGGGCACCGGGCCGGCCAGCCGCGAGCGCACCTGCGCGATCGCCGCGACCGCGTCTGCGTAGGACGCGTCGACGTCGTCGCCCGCGTTGGCGTAGACGTTGGCGACGATCGTGACCGTGTGCCTGAGGTGGTCGAAGACGACCAGCAGGTCCGACAGCATCAGCGCCATGTCCGGCAGGCCCAGCGCGTCCTCGTTGGGCTCGCCGAGCGACGTCTCGACCGTGCGCACGAGGTCGTAGGCGAAGAAGCCGACGGCCCCGCCGGCGAACGGCGGCGCGTCCGGCCACGACGCCTGCGAGAACGCGCGCACCTCGGCGTCGGCGAGCGCGTAGGGGTCGCCCGGGTCGCCCAGCGACCAGCGGACGACCTTGCGCGGGCGCAGCCCGATGAACGAGTAGCGGCCGACCTGCTGGCCGCGGTCGGCCGACTCGAGCAGGAACGCGGGAGCCGATCCCCGCCCGCCCTCGCCGCCGCGCAGCTTGAGGAACGCGCTGACCGGCGTCTCGCAGTCGTCGATGAACGTGTGGCGCAGCGGCACGAGGTTGTGCTCGCGCGCGAGCTCGCGGACCTCCTGCGCCGACGGCTCGACGTGGAGCGAGGCTTCAGCGACGGCGGCCAAGCAGCACCTCCTGCGCGTCGCGCAGCGTCCGGCCGCGGCTGTGCATCAGCACGGTCAGGTGGTAGAGGACGTCGGCCGCCTCCTCGTCGACGCGCTCGTCGGACTCCTCGCGCGCGGCGCGCGCGACCTCCTCGGCCTCCTCCTGGACCTTCTCGCCGATCAGCGGCGGGTCGTCGAGCAGCGTCACCGTGTAGGAGCCCGGCGGCCGCTCGGAGGCGCGCCGGGCGAGCGTGCGCTCGAGGCCGGGCAGCGCCTCGTGCGGCGCCGCCGGCTCGACGTCGCCCTCGTGGAAGCAGGTCCGCGCGCCCGTGTGGCAGGCCGGGCCGGCGGGCTCGACGAGCGCGAGCAGCGCGTCGCCGTCGCAGTCCAGCCGCAGCGCGCGCACGCGCTGGACGTTGCCCGACGTGGCGCCCTTGTGCCACAGCTCGCCGCGCGAGCGGCTCCAGAGGTGCAGCTCCCCCGTTTCGCGCGTGCGCGCGACCGCCTCCGCGTTGGCGTAGGCGAGCGTCAGCACCTCCCCCGTCGTCCAGTCCTGCACGACGACCGGCACGAGGCCGCGGTCGTCGTAGGCGATCTGCATGTGCCCAGCTTAGGACCGGCTCCGGAATGGAGGGGTTGCGCTTTCGCGCCGCACCCGGGCGTCAGGACGACGGCGTCGCGGAGGTCATGTGGACGACGCGCGCCACGACGCGGCCGTCGGCCCGCCGCCCGCGGACGCTCAGCGACGTCGCCCGGCCGGCGGGCCGGCGCTTGACCCGGAGCAGCACGACGTAGACGCGGTCCCGGCGGACGCTGCTGAGCTTCGCGTCGCCGAGCAGGCGCCGACGACCGTAGCGATCGCGCAACTCGACGCGGACCGCGCTGAGCGAGCTCGCCACCCGCAGCGAGGCACGGACGCGTCGACCGGGGAGCAGCGTCGCCGGCGGCTTCACCGTGACGCCGAGCGCCGGCTTCGCCGCCGCCTTGGCCGGCGGCAAGGGCGGATCCGGCGTCGGCGGCCCGGGCACGATCGGGGCATCGGCGCTCGGCTCCTGGAGGGGCGTCGGGACGCCTCCGCCTCCGCCCCCGCCGCCGCCCTGCCCCTGGGCGAGCACCGTGAACGTGGCGCTCGTGTAGTCGCCGACGATCGCGTCGGCGTCGATGGCCCTCACCTGGAGCGTGTGCTGGCCGACCGACAGCGCGGGAGTCGTGTAGCCGGCCGCGCACGGCGACGGCGCCCCGTCGAGCAGGCACTCGAAGCGCGTGGCGCCCTCGGTGGCGCTCAGCGTGAGGTCGAGCACGCGGTCGGTCGTGGTCGCAGAGGGCGCGCCGCCGATCGTGGCGACCGGCTTGACGGCGTCGAAGCGCACGATGCGCACGTTCTCGGAGTCGTCGACGATCAGATCCCCGTCGGGGAGGACGGCGACGTCGCGCGGCCGGTTGAGCGGGCCGATCACCGGATCGGTCGAGGAGATCGCGGCCGCGGGCATGTCGTCCGAGTCGAACTTCTCGATCCGGTTGTTGTCGCGATCGGCGACGTAGACGTAGCCGTCGTCGTCGACCACGATCCCGTGCGGGTAGGCGAGCTCGCCGGAGCCCGAGCCGAGCGTCCCGGGATGGCAGGCGGCCGTGCAGCGCTGGAACGTCGTGCCGCCGTCGCGCACGCCGCGCCCGACGGTGCGGATGAACGCCCCGCTCGAGGTGAAGCGCGAGTAGCGCTGGTTGACGGGGATGCTCACGCTTCCCCGGTCGGTCGCGAGGATGTCGCCCGTGGCCGGGTCGACGGCGACGTCGCGCACGCCGGCGAACTGCCCGGCTCCGGTGCCGGCGCTGCCGAACGAGAACAGCCACGACCCGCCGGCCGAGAAGACGCTCACGCGGGTGTTGCCCGTGTCGGCGACGTAGACGCGGCCGTCCGCCCCGACCTCGAGCGACAGCGGGCTGTCGAGCTGGCCGTCGCCGGCCCCCGCGAGCCCGGCCAGGCAGCCCGTCATGACCGTGCACGTCTGCAGCTGGGACGAGCCGTCGAGGACGCCCCAGCCGACGCTCTTGACGAACGCCCCCGAGGCGGTGTACTGCGACAGCCGCGGGCCGTCGACCGTCCACACGGTGCCGTCGGGCGCCGGCGCGACGGCGGCCACGCCCTCGAACTGGCCGGCCTCCCCTCCGGCCAGGCCGGCTCGGCAGGGGGTCGTCGCGTCGCAATGCTGGAGCGCCGCCGTCCCGTCGACGACGCCCCAGCCCCACGTCATCAGGGGGACGCCGCCCGACGTGTACTTGTTCACGCGCGCGGCGTCGGTGTCGGGGACGTACACGTCGCCCGCCGCGTCGACGCCGACGGCTCCGGCGATGGTGGCGAACTTCCCCAGGCCGGTCCCGAGGCCTCCCCACTGCGAGACGGCGTGGTAGCGCGCGTCCGCGGAGTCGACCGGCAGCGACGCTGCGGCCGCGCCGAGCGACGCCAGGCAGAGGACGTGAAGCAACCGCCGTCGCATCAACCGCAGCGGTCTCCGCGTGTACGTGCGCGTTCCAAGAAGCGAGCCATCATACGCAGACGGCGCGCCGCTCCGGGCAGCGATGGCACGTCGACCGCCTAGACGGCGCCCGGCGGGCTCGGCAGGCGCCAGTGCGGCTGCGCGCAGAGCAGCGGGTCGAGCTCGCTCGCCGGCATCGGCGGCGACAGGTGGTAGCCCTGGACCGCCTCGACGCCGATGGCCCGCAGGTGCTCGAGCTGCTCCTCGCGCTCGACGCCCTCGACGACGACGCTCATGCCGAGCGCGTCGAGCAGCCCGACGACCGACTCCAGCAGCGCCACGGCCGGGGCGCTCTCGGGCACGCCGTGCATGAACGCGCGATCGACCTTGACCCAGCGCGTCGACAGCTCGGCCAGGCGGCTCAGCGACGAGTAGGCGACGCCGAAGTCGTCGAGCGCGATGTCGAGCCCGGCGTTGCGCATCGCCTCGATGACGCCGCGGATCGCCGCGTCCTCGTGCGCCGCGACGCTCTCGGTCAGCTCGATCGTCACGTCGGACAGCGGCCCGCCGGCGCGCAGCCCCTCGACGACCGGCCCCAGCCGGTCCGAGCGCAGCTGGCGCGGCGACAGGTTCAGGCCGACGTGCGGCGAGAAGCCCCGCGCCCGCCACTCGCGGCGCTGGGCCGAGACCGCCGCGATCACCCAGTCGTCGAGCAGGTCGAGCATGCCGGCGCGCTCGGCGACCGGGAGGAAGTCGCCCGCCGCGCGCAGGCCGTCGCGCGGGTCCTGCCAACGCACCAGCGCCTCGACGCCGAGCAGGCGGCCCTTGCCGAGCGTGAAGATCGGCTGCCAGTGCAGCGCCAGCTCGCCGCCCTCGATCGCCTGGCGCAGGCGGCGGCTGAACGACAGCCGCTCGACGCCGTGGAACGACTGCCGCTCGGCGCGGTAGACGCAGACGCCGGTGCTCGGGTCGGCCTTGGCGTCGTACATCGCCGCGTCGGCGTGCTCGAGCAGCGCGTCGGCGTCCTTGGCGTCGTGCGGGAACAGCGACACGCCGACCGAGGCGCCGATCTCGAACTCGGTCCCGCCGATGCGGAACGGCTCGCGCACGGCCTCGACGATGCGGTTGGCGGTCGAGACCGCGCGCTCCTCGGCGTCGCGCTCGATGTCGGGGATCAGCAGCAGGAACTCGTCGCCGCCCTGACGCGCCAGCGTGTCGGAGTCGCGCACGTGGCGGGCCAGGCGCCCGGCGACCTGCGAGAGCAGCTCGTCGCCCGCGGCGTGGCCGAGCCCGTCGTTGACGAGCTTGAAGTCGTCGAGGTCGAGGAACAGCAGCGCGACCGACTGGCGGGCGCGACGCGCGCGCGCCAGCGCCAGCTCGAGGTGCTCCTGCAGCAGCATGCGGTTGGGCAGGCCGGTCAGCGCGTCGTGGTAGGCGAGATAGGCGACCTGCTCCTCGGCGCGGCGGCGCTCGGTGACGTCGATGCCGGAGGCGAGCGCCCCGACGACGCGGCCGCCCTCGACGATCTTGGTGCCACTCCAGATGATCGTCCGGATCGTGCCGTCGCGGCAGACCAGGCGGGACTCGCTGTGGTGCGGCGGCGACGACGCGTCCGGCGGGCTCGTGCGCATGCTCGTCTCGAACTGGTGACGCAGCTCGTCGCGCTGGTCGGGCGCGACGCAGGTCGCAAACCAGTCGACGCCGACGAGCGCGCCGTCCTCGTGGCCGAGCAGCTCGTGCCCGCTGCGGTTGAGCATCGACACGCGCCCGTGCAGGTCGATCGCGACCGTCACCGCCCCGGCCGTGTCGAGGTACTGCTGGGCGCGGTCGCGGGCCTCGCGCAGCGCGGCCTCGGTGCGCCGCAGCTCGGTGACGTCGATCAGCACGCCCTGGGCGATCAGCGGACGGCCGTCGGCGTCGCGCACGAGCGCGTCGCGCTCCCAGACGTGCACGACCGAGCCGTCGCGGTGGATCATCCGGTACTCCTCGTCGAAGCGCGACTCCAGCGAGTAGGAGCGCTGCTCGGCCTCGCGGATGCGCTCGATGTCGTCCGGGTGGATGAGGTCGTACCAGAGCTCCGGGTCGGCGAGGAACATCTCCACCGGGTAGCCGACGAGCTCCTCCATGCGCGGCGAGAGGTAGCGCAGCGTCGAGCCCTGGTCGAAGTCGCAGGTGTAGACGACCGCCGGGATCTGCTCGACGAGCGACCGCCAGCGGGCCTCCGCTTCGCCGGCGACGTGATCGACCTCTGCCATCGGTGGGTTTATCGGCCCGCCGACGGCTTCCATGAGCGTTTTCGCTATTCGATCCCGAGGCGATCGAGGGCGCGCTCGTCGCCGCGCCAGCCGCGGCGCACCCGCACCGCCAGGTCGAGGTGCACGGGGCCGCCCAGCTCGCGCTCGAGCTCGCGGCGCGCGGCGGTGCCGATCGCCTTGACCATGCGCCCTCCCCTGCCGATCAGGATGCCCTTCTGCGACTCGGTCTCGACCCACGCCAGCGCGCGCACGATCGTCGTCTCGCCACGCCCCCGCTCGACGTCGTCGACGACGACCTCGACGGCGTGCGGCACCTCCTGGAAGGTGCGGCGCAGGATCTGCTCGCGCACCAGCTCGGCGAGCAGCACGCGCTCGGCCTGGTCGCTGGCCTCGCCCGCGGGGAACAGGAACGGGCCCTCGGGCAGCAGCGACGCGAGCTGGTCGACGAGCGCCGGCACGCCGACGCCCGTGCGCGCCGAGACCGGGAAGACCTCGTCTCCGACCTCGAGCTCGGCGGCCGCCTGGAGCGCCTGCAGGAGCCGTCCCCGGCCGCCGCGCTCGAGCCGGTCGACCTTGTTGACGGCGACGACGACGGGGACGCCGGCGGCGCGCAGGGCGGCGGCGATGAAGCGGTCGCCGGGGCCGATCCCCTGCTCGCCGTCGACGACCATCAGCGCGGCATCCGAGCCGGCCAGCTCGGCCTCGACGCGCCGCTGCATCCGCGCCGTCAGCGCGTCGAGCGGGCGCTGCACGCCCGGCAGGTCGACGAGCACGAGCTGCCGGCCGGCGTCGGTCGCCACGCCGCGGATCGCCCGTCGCGTCGTCTGCGGCTTGTCCGAGACGATCGCCACCTTGCGCCCGACGATCGCGTTGACGAGCGTCGACTTGCCGACGTTCGGCCTGCCCGCCAGCGCCACGAGCCCGGACCTGGTGGTGGTCGGCGTCACCACGTGAGGATCTCCGCCTGCAGCGCGATCATCTCGCCGTCGTCGGTCTCGTGGTCCATGCCGACGAGGTGCAGCGCGCCGTGCACGACGGCCTCGCGCAGGTCGACCGTGTGCGCCGGGCAGATCACGACGTCGCCCAGCTCGCGCGGGCCGACGGCCTCGCCGGCGCCGTCGATCGGGAACGACAGCACGTCGGTCGGCCCCTGCTTGCCGCGGTGCTCGGCGTTGAGCGCGGCGATCTCCTCCGGCTCGACGAACGCGACCGCGACGTGGCCGTCGTCGACGCCGGCGGTGGCGACCGCCAGCGCCACGAGCCGCCGCACCTCGGCGGCGCCCAGCGCGTCGCCGCTGACCTCGACGTCGAGGCTCAAGCCCGGCGGCGGTCGGCGGGGCGCAGCTCCGGCGCCATGCGCTCGGCGTGCTCCCCGTAGGCCTCGACGATCCGCTGGACGAGCCGGTGGCGCACGACGTCCTCGCCGCCGAAGCGGACGAAGTCGATGCCGTCGATGCCGCCGAGGACCTCGGCCACCGCGATCAGGCCGCTCTGCTGGTCGCGCGGCAGGTCGACCTGCGTGACGTCGCCGGTGATGACCATCTTCGAGTTGAAGCCCAGGCGCGTGAGGAACATCTTCATCTGCTCGGGCGTGGTGTTCTGCGCCTCGTCGAGGATGATGAAGCTGTCGTTGAGCGTGCGCCCGCGCATGAACGCCAGCGGCGCGACCTCGATCACGCCCTTCTCGAGGAAGCCGCTGACGCGCTCGGGGTCGAGCATGTCGTGCAGCGCGTCGAACAGCGGGCGCAGGTAGGGATCGACCTTGGCCATCAGGTCGCCGGGCAGGAAGCCGAGGCGCTCGCCGGCCTCGACGGCCGGGCGCGTGAGGATGATGCGGTTGACCTCGCGCCGCGACAGCGCGGCGGCGGCCAGCGCGACGGCGAGGAACGTCTTGCCCGTGCCCGCCGGCCCGACGGCGAAGGTGACCGTGTTGCGACGGATCGAGTCGACGTAGCGCTTCTGGTTGACGGTCTTCGGCGCGACCTTCGTCGCGCGGTGGCTCCAGACGACGTCCTCGAGGATCCGCGCCGGCGACTCGTGCGCGTCGAGCGCCGCGGTGACGGCGCTGATCGTCCCCGGGGCGATCTCGTGGCCCTGGTCGGCGAGCACCGCCAGCTCGGCGACGACGGCCGCCGCCGCCGCGACCGCCTCGTCGTCGCCGTCGAGCGTGACGAGGTTGCCGCGCAGGAAGACGTCGCAGTCGACGTGCGCCTCGAGCGCGCGCAGGATCGCGTCGCCGTGGCCGGTCAGCGCGGCGGCCGCCTCGTTGGTCAGCTCGACCTGGCGCCTCATCGCAGCGCCTCGCCGGCCAGCGCGCTGACGCGCCTGCCGTCGGCGCGGCCGGCCACGCGGGCCATCGCCGCCTTCATGACCTGTCCCATGCTCGGCTCCCCACCCGCCCCGCTGGAGCCGATCTCGGCGATCGCCTCGGCGACGATCGCGCGCAGCTCGTCGTCGGAGAGCTCGGCCGGCAGGTAGGCCTCGATGATCGCCGCCTCGGCCTCCTCGGCGTCCGCCAGGTCGTCGCGCCCGCCGTCGCGGAAGGCGCGCGCGGCCTCGTGGCGGCGCTTGCGCTCGCGGCGCAGCACGGCGAGCTCGTCGCCGACGCCCTCCTTGGCGTCCTTCTGGAGCTCGGACAGCACCAGGCGAAGGGCGGCCACGCGGTCCTTCTCGCCCGCCTTCATCGCGGTGGCGAGATCCTGCTTGACCGTGTCGGCGATCGCCATCCGCCCCTCAGTCTAGGGAGCAGCCGGATGGCCCGGGGAGGAGCCGGATGGCCGGCGCCAGATGGCGGCGCGAGGGCGCGGCGCGCGCGGCCGCGAGCGTGCAATCGCTCAAGGAAATGCCTCCAAAGGCCGATGCAACTCTCATATGTCCCCTCGCCGGGAGCTGCCCGCGATGCTCGTCATCGCCCTCGTCGCCCTCTGGGGCTGGGTCTCGGGCGGGATCGCGCTGGTGCTCGTGCCCGTGCTCGCGGGCGCGTTCGTGCTCGCCGAGGCCGAGGCCTGGCTGCGCCGGCGCGTCGCGCAGCGCCGCGCGGCGGCCGCGGAGGAGCGCGACACGCTCACCGGGATGCCGTCGCGCAGGCGCCTGGCCGAGGACATCGCGGCGTTCATGCGGACGCGCCGCGGCGACGCCCAGCTGACGCTCTACGTCTTCGACCTCGTCGGCTACAAGAAGTACAACGACGCCTTCGGCTACGCGGCCGGCGACGCGATGCTGCGCCACCTCTGCGCGCGCCTGGTCGCGACCGTCGGCCCCGCGGGCGGCGTCTATCGCCTGCGCGGGCCGCAGTTCGCCGTCGCCACGGTCGCCGGGCCGGTCGAGGCCACGCGCCTGCGCCAGGCCTGCGTGCGCGCGCTGTCGGAGATCGGCGAGGGCTTCCTGATCGGCTGCGCCTGGGGCTCGGCGTCGTTGCCGCGCCAGGCGCGCGCGCTGCCCGAGGCGCTCAAGCTCGCCGACCAGGAGGTCCAGGCCGAGCGCGGCGCCCTGCGCCGCGAGGGCATCGACGAGACGACGATCGCGCCGGCGCCGACGGGGCCGCGGCTGGAGCCCTCGCCCTACGAGGTCGCCGGCCTGGCCGCCGCGGTCGGCCTGCTGATGGGGCTCGACCGCGTCGAGCTGCAGGCCGTCCAGACGGCGGCGGCCCAGCGCGACGTCGGCATGATCGCCCTGCCCGATGCGATCGTCAACGCGCGCGGGCCGCTGACGCCCGAGCAGCGCGCCTTCGTCGAGCTGCACACGCTCGTCGGCGAGCGCCTGCTGCGCGCCAACCTCGGCCTCGACGAGGTCTCGGCGATCGTCCGCTCGACCCACGAGCGCTGGGACGGCGGCGGCTACCCCGACGGCCTGTCCGGCGAGGAGATCCCGCTCGGCGCGCGGATCGTCGCCGTGTGCGCGGCCTTCCAGGACATGACCTCCCCGCGCGCCCACCGCCCCGCGCTGATCGCGCGCCAGGCGATCGAGGAGCTGCGCCGCGGCTCTGGGGCCCAGTTCGACCCGCACATCGTCGCGGCGTTCGTCGACGCCTTCGAGGAGTCGCCCGAGACCCGCCCCCCGAGCGTCGGCTCGGAGGCCTAGCGGCCTTCGGGCGCGCGCAGGTCGAGCGCCACCCAGCCATCGCCGGTCGCGCGGGCGCGCTCGGCCAGGCCGAAGCGCTCGGCGTAGGCCGCGGCGACCTCGTCGCCCTCGCGCTCGAGCAGGCCGCTGGCAATCAGCGCCCGCGGCGGGGCGCCGGCGAAGCGCACGTCGAGCAGCAGCGGGCGCAGCAGGTTGGCGAGCACGAGCGGCGCCTCGGGGACGCCCTCCGCGCGCAGGTCGAAGCGACGCGCGGCGACCCGGACCCCGTTGGCGCGCGCGTTGTCGAGCGTCGCCTCGATCGCGAGCGGGTCGCAGTCGAGGCCGAGCACCGGCGCGAAGCCGATCCGCGCCGCCGCGATCGCCAGCACGCCCGAGCCGCAGCCGAGGTCGACGGCCGCCGCGGGCGGGCGCGGGCCCGCGTCGCCCAGGCCCGCGAGCAGCTCCAGGCACAGGCGCGTCGTCGGGTGCGCGCCGGTGCCGAACGCCTGGCCGGGGTCGATCACGACGTCGCCCTCGCGCGCGTCGTGCCACGGCGCCCGGACGCGCAGGCCGCCGGCCTCGACCGGCCGGTGGAACTCGCGCCAGCGCCGGTCCCAGTCGTCGGCCACCTCGCTGGTGACGACGTCGACGAGCGCCTCGCCGGCGGCGGCCCGCAGCGCCGGCAGCGCCGGCAGCTCGCCGGGCGCCCCGTAGACGGCGTACTCGACGACGTCGCCGTCGTCGACCTCCTCGACGCCGCCCGGCGCCAGCTCGAGCAGCTCGGCGAGCACGAGCTCGGCGTCCTCGCGGCGGACGCGGACCGCGAGCCGGATCACCCGTGCAGCAGGCGCCTGAGCTTGGCGCGCACCGACTCGTCGCCGCGCAAGTTCTCGTCGGTGATCGTCGCGGACAGGCGCTCGAGCAGCTCGCGCTGCTCCCCGGTCAGATGGCGCGGGACGACCACGTCGACGATCACGCGCAGGTCGCCGTGCCGGCCGGTGCGGCGCAGCAGCGGCATGCCCCTCCCACGCAGCGTCAGCGTCTCGCCCGGCTGCGTCCCCGCCGGGACCTCCAGCGGCTCGGTCCCGTCGAGCGTCTCGACGTCGACGGTCGTGCCCAGCGCCGCCAGCGGCGCCGGGACGTCGAGCACGGTCACGAGGTCGTCGCCGTCGCGGACGAAGCGCGCGTCGGGCCGCACGGAGACGAGCACGTAGAGGTCGCCGTCGGGCGCCCCCGGGTCGCCCGCGTGGCCGCGGCCGGCGAGGCGGATGCGCTGGCCGTCGGCGATGCCCGCGGGCACGTCGACCGCGATCGTCCGCGCGCCGCTCGTGCGGCCGCGCCCGCGGCACGTTCGGCACGGTGTCTCGGGCACGCGCCCGTCGCCGCCGCAGACGTCGCAGACCGCGGTCCGCACGACCTGGCCGAAGGGCGAGCGCGCGACCGACTGCAGCTGGCCCGCCCCGCCGCAGCGCTCGCACGTCACGATCGGCGTGCCGGGCTCGGCGCCGTTGCCGTGGCAGTGCTCGCAGACCGAGACGACGTCGTAGGAGACCTCGGCCGAGGCGCCCTGCGCCGCCTGCGCGAGGTCGATCTCGATCGCGGCGGCGACGTCCGCGCCCTGGCGCGGGGCGCCCATCCCGCCGCCGAACATCGAGCCCAGCCCGCCACCGCCGAAGAACGCCTCGAACAGGTCGCCGATCGAGCCGAAGCTCTCGGCCTGCGAGGTCCAGCCGCCCGAGCGCAGGCCCTCGTGGCCGAAGCGGTCGTACGTCGCGCGCCGCTCGGGGTCGGAGAGGATCTCGTAGGCCTCGGCGGCCTCCTTGAACTTCGCCTCCGCCTCGGGGTCGTCGCGATTGACGTCGGGATGCAGCTCGCGCGCCAGGCGCCGGAAGGCCTTCTTGATCTGCCCCTCGTCGGCGTCGCGCGCGACGCCGAGCACCTCGTAGGGATCGCGCGGGGTGGTGCTAGCCATACAGCTCCTCGACGAACGCGCTCAGCTGGCGCGAGGCCCCCTGCACGGCGCCGATCGCGCCGGCGTAGTCCATCCGCATCGGGCCGATCACCGAGACCGTGCCGAGGTTGCGGCCGGGCAGCCCGTAGCTCGCCGCGACGAGCGCCAGCGAGCGCAGCGCCGGGACCTCGTTCTCCGAGCCGATCCGCACGAGCACGTCGCGCCGGCCGAGCGCCTCGCGCAGCAGCCCGAGCAGCGCCACGCGGCGCTCGAGCATCTGCATCAGCTCGTTGAGCTGGGAGACGTCCTGGAAGCGGTGCTCGCCGATCAGCCGCGCCGCCCCCTCGACGTACAGCGACTCCTCGGCCGTCGCCGCCAGCTCGGTGAAGGCCGGTTCGAGCTGGGCGACGAACGCCAGCTCGCGCGGCGACAGGCTCGGGTCGTGCAGGCGCGTGTGCAGCATGCGCGCCCCGAGGCCGATGCCGGTCAGGCGCTCGTCGAGGTACTGGCCCGCCCACGCCGCCAGCCCCGGGTCGACCGGCGCGCCGAACGTGAACACGCGCTTGGCGACGCCGCCGGTCGAGGTGATCACGACGACCATCAGCACCTGCGGCTGCAGCAGCAGGACCTCGACGTGGCGCACGGTGGCCGTCTCGACCGGGGGCGCGGAGACGATCGCCAGCAGGTTCGTCACCTGCGAGAGCGTCTCGGAGGTCACGCGCATCGCCTCGTCGACCTCGCGGCGCACGAGCGAGAGGTCGAGCGTCGCCGGCGCGATGCGCTCGGGCAGCAGCCGGTCGACGAAGTAGCGGAAGCCCGCGTCGGTCGGCAGCCGGCCGGCCGACGTGTGCGGGTGCGTCAGCAGGCCGTGCTCCTCGAGCTGGGCCAGCTCGCTGCGGATCGTGGCCGGGCTGGCGACGACGTCGGGGTCCTCCGAGAGCGTCTTCGAGCCCACGGGCTGCTCGGTCACCTGGTAGGCCACGACGACCTTGCGCAGGATCAGCTCCTGACGAGGCGTGAGCACGCGCTCGATGATAGGAGCGGCCGCGGGGGGCCCGGCAGCGCTAGCCGAGCCCGACGACGCAGGTCGCCTGGGTGGTGTGGCCGGCGGTGACCTTGAGCACGCCGCCGCAATCGTCGCGGCCCTTGGAGCCGGGCACGCGGACCGACAGCCGGTAGCTGCCCGGGACGAGGCTGAAGCGGAACAGGTCGCCGCGGTCGACGGCGATCTGGGCGATCTCCTTGCCCGCGGAGGTGCTCAGCGTCACGACGCTGGCGACGGCCACGCGGGTCGTCGCGCCGACGCCGCAGGCCGCGTCGTGCGTGTCCCCGGTCGCGGCGACGTAGCCGACCAGGCCCGAGCCCGAGCCCGAGGTGAGCGTCGGCAGCTCGAGCGCCGAGCACGCCTTGGACTTCCCGCCGGACGACGACTTCGACGACGAGGACGACGTGCGCGGCGCGGGCTTCGAGGACGCCTGCTTGGTCGACGCCTGCCTGGTCGCCTGCTTGGTGGCCGTCTGCCTGGTCGCAGGCTGCCACGCGCTACGCGCCGGAGCCGCCGGGGCGCTCGGCG
>DASZVK010000332.1:0-1735 GCA_035547175.1 Solirubrobacteraceae bacterium | reverse complement strand
CCGCCCCCGGCGCCGGCGGACGCGTCCGCGACGTGGCCGTCGACGGCGACGCGGCGACCGCCGAGGTCGTGGCCGGCGGCCGCGTC
Organism: Solirubrobacteraceae bacterium; assembly: GCA_035547175.1. Lineage (GTDB taxonomy): Bacteria > Actinomycetota > Thermoleophilia > Solirubrobacterales > Solirubrobacteraceae > BP-464. The sequence goes on along the minus strand of DASZVK010000332.1, from coordinate 1,649 downwards.
CGGCGCTTCCGGCTCGTGCGCCAGGAGGGCGGCTGGAGGGTCGACGCCGTACGCTGAGGCCATGCCCAGCTCGACCGCCGTCGTGGCGACCGCCAAGCCGACGCCGTACCTCAAGCAGCTCTGCAAGCACTTCGGCCACAAGATCGAGGTGCAGTACACCGACGACCACGGCAGGATCCAGTTCTCCGCCGGCGTGGTCGAGCTCGACGCGACCCGGCCGGACGCGCTCGTCCTCAAGGCGATCGCCGACGACGCCGAGAGCCTCGCCACCGTCGAGCGCGTCGCCGGCAGCCACCTCGAGCGCTTCGGCCGCCGCGACGAGCTGAGCGTCTCCTGGTCGGCGGACGCCTGACCTAGCTGTCCGCGCGGCGCGCGCCGAAGCGCGGCACGCGCCGCTCGCCGCGCGACTCGAAGTAGTCCCACTCGGCGCGGCCCAGCTCGGTCGCCGGCTCGTCGGCGAACCACCACTCGCGGCCGATCCGGTTCCAGTTGCGCGTCGCGCGCAGCTGGCCCAGCACCGCCAGCACGCCGGTCTGCATCCGCTGGCCCATCAGCTCGTCGGCGGGCAGCGACTCGTGGCGCAGCAGGTCGTAGAACTCCGAGCGCGGGTCGGTCATCGCCTCCATCGCGGTCATCACCGTCTCGGGGTCGACCGTCACCTCCTCGTCGGCCAGGTACCAGCCGCCGACCGCGCGCGTGTGCGCCATCAGCCGCTCGGCGTCGACGCGCTCGGGACGGCGCACGTAGCCCAGCTCGGCCAGCCGCGCGCGCAGTCGCTCGGGCTCGTCGTCCATCGCCGCGACGATCGCGGCGATCTCCAGCTCGATCTGCTCGGCGTCGAGCCGCTTGGTCATGCCGAAGTCCAGGAACGCGACGCGGCCGTCGTCCATCAGCAGGTAGTTGCCCGGGTGGGCGTCGGCGTTGAAGTGCTGGAGGTGGTAGACGGAGCCGAAGGCGAAGCGGAAGACGATCTCGCCGAAGCGGTCGCGCTCGGGCTGGGGCAGCGCGCGGACGTGCTCGAAGCCGACGCCGTCGATCCACTCGCTGACGAGCACGCGCCCGGTCGACAGCCGCGTGACGACGTCGGGCACGACGATGAACGGGTGGCCGCGATACGCGCGCGCGAACGTGCGCTGGTTGGCGGCCTCGATCTCGTAGTCGAGCTCCTCGAGCACGCGCTCGCGCAGCTCGGCCGCGACCGAGCGCGCGTCGAGCCCCGGCGCCAGCGCCTTGGCCAGGCGCATCAGCAGCCCGGCGTTGGACATGTCGGCCTCCAGCGCCCTGGCCATGCCCGGGTACTGGATCTTGACCGCGACCTCGCGGCCGTCGATCAGCCGCGCGCGGTGCACCTGGCCGATCGACGCCGCCGCGGCGGCCTCGGTGTCGAACGAGTCGAACAGCGCCTCGACCGGCTCCTCCCACTCCTCGTCGAGCACGCCGCGGACCTTCCCCCACGGCATCGCCGGGGCGTCGGAGCGCAGCTTGGCCAGCTCGGCCTGGTAGGTGGCGCGGTACTCGTCGGGGATGAAGTCGGTGTCGATGAACGACGCCATCTGGGCGATCTTCGCCGCGCCGCCGCGCAGCTGGCCGAGCGTGCGCACCATCCGCTCGGCGGCCTCCTGGTGGCGGCCCCGCGCGCCCTTGATGCC
>DASZVK010000331.1:0-12026 GCA_035547175.1 Solirubrobacteraceae bacterium | reverse complement strand
AGCACGATCACCGCGGCGCGCTCGGGGATCCGCTCGGCGTGGACGGCCATCGCCGCCGGCAGCTCGACGGAGGGCACGGCGAGCACGACGAGGTCGCGGTCGGCGAGGTCGAGCTCGTCGGTCGGCACGATCGCCATCTCGCCGGGCAGCTCGACGCCCGGCAGGTAGCGCTGGTTCTCGCGCTCGGCGCGCAGCTCGGCGGCCTGCTCGGGCGTGCGCGCGCCGAGCGCGACGGCGATGCCCGCGCGCTGCAGCGCGACGGCGATGCTCGTCCCCCACGAGCCGGCGCCGACGACCGCCGCGCGGCGGATCGGCGCCGTGCCGCCCAGCCACTCCCACTGCAGGGCGACGAGCGGCCAGATGCGGTCGGTGGCGAGGCCCGCGAGCTGCGGCGAGGGGTGCTCGACGCGCGGGAAGCGCACGGGCCGCCCGGCGCGCACGCGCACCTTGTGCGGGCGGATGCGCCAGCCGCGGCGCACGGCCTCGGTGCCGATCACCGCGACGGGCACGACGGGCGCGCCGGTCTCCAGCGCCAGGCGGCCGACGCCGCGCTTGGCGCGGCCGAGCGTGCCGGGCCGCGTGCGCGTGCCCTCCGGGAAGATCAGCAGGCAGTCGCCGCGCTCGAGGATCGCCCGCGCCGTCTGCATCGCGTGCTCGTCGCCGGCGCCGCGGTCGATCGGGAAGGCGCCGAGCGCGTTGAGCAGCCAGCCCTGCAGCCGGTTGCCGAACAGCTCCTTCTTGGCGACGTAGTACATCGGGCGCCGCACCATCGTGCCGATCACGAACGGGTCCAGGAACGAGCGATGGTTGGCGGCGACGATCACCGGCCCCGACTTCGGGAAGTGCTCGCGGCCGATGCGCGACATGCGGAAGTACAGCCAGCAGAAGACCTGCACCGAGCTGCGCGCGATCCAGTAGACGGGCGCGTTGACGCCGCGCGTGCGCGAGCGGTGCAGGAAGCCATGGCGATCGGCGACGGCGGCCACGGCTTGGGATACCCGCGCGCGAGCGCCCCGTTACAGTGCGCGCATGGCGCTCGACAAGGCGCGCAGCGCTCGCGGCGCCCTCGCCGGCGCGACGGCGGCGGCCGTCTGGGCGGCCGTGCAGCCGCTCGACGAGCTCGTCCTGCGGGGCGGCTACGACGACGTCGCGCTGCTCGGCAAGGCCGTCACGCGCGGGCCCGCGTGGCCGGCGGTCGGCTTCGCCTGGCACGTTGCCAACGGCGCCGCGTTCGGGGCCGCCTACGCCCACGTCGCGCCGCGGCTGCCGCTGCCCAGATGGGCGCGCGGGCCCGCGGTCGCCCTCGCCGAGAACTTCGCCGCCTGGCCGCTGGCGCCGCTCGTCGACCGCTTCCACCCCGCGCGCAACGAGATGCCCGCCGGCCTGCTCACCAACGGCCGCGCGCTCGCCCAGTCGACGTGGCGCCACCTCGTCTTCGGCGCCGTGCTCGGCGAGCTCGAGCGGCGCCTGAACCCGCCGCCCCCTCCGCCGCCGCCCGCCCCCGACGCCCACGCCGCGTCGGGCAACGGGCACGGCGACCTGCGCGTCGCCCTGACGGGCGAGGCCTGAGCGGATCGCGCGAGAGCGTCACATCTCCGTACCAAGAGGCGCGTGGGCGACCCGAACCGCTACTCGCGCGCGAGACGATGTCGACCGATCCGTGGCCGACGTCCAGCTCTCGTCCCATCCCGTCGACATCGGCCTCCGAAGCGAGACGACGATCCTCGCAGCCTTGGTGGAGCTCGGCTACGACGTACTCGTTCCCTGGGGCTTCAACCGGCGATACGACTACGTCATCGACCTGGGCCGAGAGGTCATCCGAGCGCAATGCAAGACCGGTCGGCTGCGTGATGGATTGGTCCTGTTCCCGACGATGAGCGTCCGAGTCAACACCCAAGGGGCGCACCGTCGGAGCTATCGCGGCGAAGTCGACGTCTTCCTCGTTCACTGCCCACAGACCAAGGGCACGTATGTCGTGCCCGTCGTCGCATCAGGACCACAGACAGGCCAGCTGCGCGTTAGCCCGACTCGCAATGGCCAAGCGAAGCGCATCCGGTGGGCGCGCGATCACCTGATCGCCGAGGGAAGCGTCGCGCGTGCCCTGCTGCCACCGCGGTGAGCGAGGTGCCGCGGCGTAGACTCGGTCGCTAGGCCGGAGTAGCTCAGCTGGTAGAGCATTCGCCTTGTAAGCGAATGGCCGCGGGTTCGAGTCCCGCCTCCGGCTCCTCGCGCGCGGAGGCCACGACCCGAGCGTCGCCGAGGCCCTCGATCGGCGCAGCCCCGGGCCTCGTCAGAGGCCGGCGACGGCCGACCCCTAGGATCTGGCGCCCATGCACAAGCCCATCCGCCTGGTCCCGCTCGCGCTCGTCGGCGCCGCGCTCGTCGCCGCCGGCTGCGGCGGCTCCGACGACTCGAGCGTGTCGGCCGACACGACCGCGAAGACCGCCCCCGCCAAGACCGCCCCGGCCGTCGCCCCCGCCGCGGAGAACGCGCCGAAGGTCTCGGGCGCGACCGACCTCGCGCACAAGCCGAAGGTCGCCAAGCCGACCGGCGACGCGCCGGCCTTCCTCGTCAGCAGGGACCTCGTCGTCGGCAAGGGCCCGGCGGCCCAGGACGGCGACACCGTCACGGTCCAGTACGTCGGCGTCTCCTGGTCGACCGGCAAGGAGTTCGACGCGTCGTGGGACGCCGGCCAGCCGTTCAGCTTCGCGCTCGGCCAGAGCCAGGTCATCCCGGGCTGGGACCAGGGCGTCGTCGGGATGCGCGTCGGCGGCCGCCGCGAGCTGGTGATCCCGCCGAGCCTCGGCTACGGCGACCAGGGCTCGCCGCCGGCGATCCTCCCCGGCGAGACGCTCGTCTTCGTCGTCGACCTCAAGAAGATCGGCTGACCCGCGGGCAGCGGCTCCGCGCCGCCGCCGACGCCCGCCTCAGACGGCCGCCCAGCGGTCGCCGGTGCGCACGAGCTCCATGCGCTCCTCGCGCTCGCCGCAGACGACGAGGAAGACGGCGCTGTCCGAGTCGGTGCCGGGCAGGTCGATGACCTGGATCAGCTCGAGCCGCTCGATCGCCTGGCCGGGACGGCGCACGGCGAGCGTCTCGCGGACGGTGCTCTCGAGCACGTCGCGGTCCCAGCCGCGGTCGCCCGCGCGCGCGGTGGCCAGCGCCCGGTCGGCCTTGGCGATGTGCTCGTCGAGGCGGCGCGCCCGCGCCGTGCGCGCGCGGGCGTTGCCGAGGTACCCGCCCAGGAAGAGCAGGGCCACGACGGCGACGACGACGATCAGGATGATCTCCCAGGCGGCCATGGCGGCAGTGTGCCAGACGACCGTGTCGCACCGGACGGGCCGCTAGGCGGGCACCCGGCGCGACTCGAGGTGGCTCCCGACCTTGCGCTTGACGCGCTGCAGCGCGTTGTCGACGGTCTTGGCGTCGCAGTCCAGGCGGCCGGCGATCTCCTCGTAGGAGCGGCCGTCGAGGTACAGCGACAGCACGCGCGACTCGAGGTCCGACAGCGCCGTCGACAGGCAGCCGACGAGCGACCGCAGCTCCTCGGAGGAGATCACCTGGTTGACCGGGTCGTTGACCGACGGGCCGGGGATGACCTCGTCGAGCGTGGGCTCGCCCTCGGCGACCGAGGCCGGCGTGCCCGAGAACGAGATGTACTGGTTCAGCGGCGTGTGCTTGTTGCGCGTGGCGGTCTTGACCGCGGTGATGATCTGGCGGGTGATGCACAGCTCCGCGAAGTTGCGGAACGAGGACTCGCGGTCGGTGCGGTAGTCGCGCACCGCCTTGTAGAGGCCGACCAGGCCCTCCTGGATGAGGTCGTCGCCGTCGCCGCCGGCGAGGAAGTACGACGACGCCTTGAGGCGCACGAAGCCGTAGTAGCGGCGGACGATCCGGTCGTACGCCGTGGCGTCGCCCTGCTTGGCGAGGGCGATGAGATAACCGTCGTCAACCTGAAGCTGACCCTGAGAGCTTGCGGAGATCCGCGCCATGAGCATCCTCCCCGGCCCGCGGCCGGACAGTCGTGGAACGTGCTCGGCGGCGGACCCCTCCCAGGGCGCCAACCGTCTCTGAACCTGAGGTTTTCTCTACCTGAGGTTCAGCCTTCGGGTCGGCAGTTTCCATATCCGCGCCCTCGTTGTCAAGGGCCGGCGGACGACACGCAGGATCCGTTGCCTTTGCAGGGGTTTCCCTAGCCCCGGCTCTGCAAGATCCCGTACAGCAGCGCAGCGGCCGCCGCGGAGACGTTGAGCGAGCCGACCCGCCCCCGCACCGGCAGCGCGATCAGCTCGTCGCAGGACGCCGCGACGCGCGGGCGCAGGCCCTTGCCCTCGGCCCCGAGCACGAGCACGAGGCCGCCTCGGTAGTCCGGGCGGTCGTAGGGCACGCCGGCGGCGTCGGCGCCGTAGCACCACAGCCCGGCGTCCTTGGCCTGCGCGAGGAAGTCGGCGAGGTTGCGCACGCGCGCGATCCGCAGGTGCTCGACGGCGCCCGCCGACGCCTTGCACGCGGCGGGCGTCACCTCGGCCGAGCGGCGCTCGGGGATCACCAGCCCGGTCGCCCCGGCGACCTCGGCCGTGCGCGCGATCGCGCCGAGGTTCTGCGGGTCCTGGACCTCGTCGAGGGCGACCAGCAGCGCGTCCGGAGCCGCGAGCAGCTCGGCCGCGCCGACGTACGGGTAGCCGTCGGCGCGCACGGCGACGCCCTGGTGGGCGTCGCTGCCGGCCAGCCGCGCCAGCTCGTCGGCGGCGACGAGCTTCGGCGCCACGGGCAGCTCGCCGACCCAGCCCTCGCGCGCGGCGCCCTTCGTCAGCCACGCCTCGTGGACGCGCCGGCGCCCGGCGGCCAGCAGCTCGCGCACCGGCTGGCGGCCGTAGACGACCATCAGCCCGGGCCGGCGGGCCCGATCAGCTCGTAGCCGCCCGGCACGTCGCGCACCGTCCAGCCGGCCGCGGCGATCTCGTCGCGCAGACGGTCGGACTCGCCGAAGTCGCGCGCGGCGCGCGCGGCGCGGCGGGCCTCGGCGAGCGCGACGACGCCGGCCGGCGCCTCCGGCGCCCGCGCCTCCAGCAGCGTCTCGAGCCCGAGCACGCCGAGCATCTCGCGCAGGTCGGCGGCGCCGACGTCCTCGCCCGCGTCGAGCCGCCGGTTGGCCTCGCGCACCCACTCGGAGACGACGGCGAGCGCCTGCGGCGTGTTGAAGTCGTCGCGCAGCGCGTCGAAGAAGCGCTCCCGCAGCGGCGCCAGCTGCGCGGGCGAGGCGCCGTCCGTCAGCCGCCGCCCCGCCTCGCGCACGCCGGCGACCGTCCGCGTCGCGCGCTCCATCGCCTCGTCGTCGAACGTCAGCGGCTGGCGGTAGTGGCCGGTGCAGAGCAGCCAGACCAGCGCGTCGCGGCCCCAGCGGTCGAGCACCTCGCCGAGCAGCGCGACGTTGCCGACCGACTTGGCCATCTTCTCCTCGCCCATCCGCAGCATCCCGTTGTGCATCCAGATGCGGGCGATCTCGGCGCCGCGCGCGGCGCGCGTCTGCGCCGCCTCGTTCTCGTGGTGGGGGAAGATCAGGTCGTTGCCGCCGCCGTGCACGTCGAAGCCGACGCCGAGCAGCTCCTCGGCCATCGCCGAGCACTCGATGTGCCAGCCCGGCCGCCCGCGCCCCCAGGGCGCCTCCCAGGAGGTGTCCTCGTCCTGCTTGTGCGCCTTCCAGAGCGCGAAGTCGAGCGGGTCCTCCTTGAGCAGCGCGCCCTCGATGCCCTCGCCCTGGTCCATCTGGTCGACGTCGCGGCGCGAGAGCGAGCCGTAGCCGGGGTCCGAGCGCACGCGGAAGTACACGTCGCCCTGCGCCACGTAGGCGTGGCCGCCGTCGATCAGCGCCTGGATCATCTCGACGATCGGCCCGATCGTCTCGGCGGCACGCGGCTCGTGGTCGGGGCGGCCGAGGCCGAGCCGGTCGGTGTCGGCGACGTAGGCCGCGGTCATCTCGGCGGCGAGCTGCGCGCTCGGCACGCCCAACGCCCGGGCCGCGTCGTAGATCTTGTCGTTGACGTCGGTGACGTTGACGACGAGCGTGACCGCCAGCCCCTCGTGCTCGAGCAGCCGCTTGAGCAGCGAGAAGACGACGAACGGCCGCGCGTTGCCGACGTGGATGCGGTTGTAGACCGTCGGGCCGCAGGCGTAGACGCCCACGCGGCCGGGGTCGCGCGGCTCCAGCTCGCGCAGCTCGCGCGTGCGGGTGTCGTACAGGCGTATCGCGGGCATCTCGCGGGCGGACGCTAGCGTTCCGCGGGTGCACGCGCCCGCGGCCACGCTCGACATCCTGCTCGTCGACGACGACGCGCCGCTGCGCGAGATGCTGACGCGCTCGTTCGCCCGCGAGGGCCACTCGATCACCGCCGTCCCGACCGGCGCCGAGGCGCTCGAGCGCGCCGAGGGCGGCTCCTACGACATCGTCCTGCTCGACGTCGCGCTCGGCCCGGGCCCCAGCGGCCACGACGTCTGCCGCACGCTGCGCGCGCGCCGCAACATGGTCCCGATCATCATGCTCACGGCGCTCGACAGCGAGGCCGACGTCGTCTCCGGCCTCGAGGCGGGCGCCGACGACTACGTCACCAAGCCGTTCGGGCTCGCCGAGCTGCGCAGCCGCATCCGCGCCGTCATGCGCCGCGCCGGCGCGCGCGTCGCCGACGACGACGTCGTGCGGATCGGCCCCGTGGCGCTCGACCGCCGCGCCCGCGTCGTCGCGCTCGACGGCGAGCCGGTGCGGCTGACCTTCAGCGAGTTCGAGCTGCTGAGCTGCCTGATGTCGCGACCGGGCGGCCTGTTCAACCGCCAGGAGCTGCTGCGCGCGATCTGGGGCGACAGCGCCTACCGCGACCCGCGCGCGATCGACGTCCACATCCGCCACCTGCGCGAGAAGCTCGAGCCGACTCCCGAGCAGCCGCAGCTGATCATCACCGTCCGCGGCGCGGGGTACCGGTTCCGGGAGCCCTAGGAGATCGACCCACCCACGCCCATGCGGCTGCGTCACCTGCTCGGCCTGCGCCCGCGCCTGCTGCTCGCCCTCGCGGCGACCGCGGTGCTGACGCTCGCGGCGGCGGCGCTGGCGCTGCTGCCGCCGCTGCAGGACCGGCTGCGCACGAACAGCGCGCGCGAGCTGCAGACGACCGTGCTCGGCGCGCGCGACGAGCTGCGCCACACGGTCGGCCGCAGCTGCCTGGACATGTACGAGGCGGGCTTCGAGCTCGGCGTGCGCGCCAACGCCCAGGTGCTGATCACCAAGGGGCCCAAGCCGGAGTCGCTGCGCTGCGTGTCGCCGTACCGCAGCTTCGTCGCCGACGCCGACATCCAGAAGGTGATGAACGAGCCCGACCCGCGGCCGCTGCGCGTGATCGACGGCGACCAGGTGCGGCTGATCGTCCCCTTCGGCCAGGACGTCGCGATCCCCTCGCCCAACCGCGACCCGGCGCACGGCGTCCGCGTCCCCTACCTGGCGATCGTCACCAAGCAGCTCAACGACGTCACCGCGACGGTCCACCAGGTCGCGCGCGCCTTCCTGATCGCGGCGCTGATCGGGCTCGCGGTCGCCGCGTTGCTGGGCCTCGCGCTGTCGGCGACGCTCGTGCGCCGCCTCGGCCGCCTGCGGCGCGCGGTGCTGCGTGTCATGCGCGAGGGGGCCGGCGCGCCGCGGCCGACCGACGACGGCCACGACGAGGTCGGCGACCTGGCGCGGTCGTTCGCCGCCATGCAGGAGGCGCTGCTGCGCCAGGAGGAGGCGCGGCGCGCGTTCGTCGCGACCGCCTCGCACGAGCTGCGCACGCCGCTGACGTCGCTGCAGGGGATGCTCGAGTTGCTCGACGAGGACCTGCGCGAGGGGCGCCTCGACCTCGCCGACGCCCAGGAGCAGGTCGCCGCCGCGCAGCGCGAGCTGCGGCGGATGGGCAACCTCGCGACCGAGCTGCTCGACCTCTCGCGCCTGGACGCCGGCACGGAGCTGCGCAGCGAGCCGGTCGAGCTGGGCGAGCTGTGCCGTGCGGTGGCGGCCGAGTTCGCGCTGCGCGCCGAGGAGGCCGAGGTGGAGCTCGATGTGCGCCTGCCGCGAGCGCCGTGCTGGGCCCGGGGCGACCCGGGCGCGATCGCGCAGATCCTGCGCATCCTCGTCGACAACGCCCTGCGCTACTCCCCCGGCGGCGCGATCGTCCGCGTCGAGGCCGGTTACCGCGGCGAGCGCGCGTTCCTCGCCGTCTCCGACACCGGCCCGGGCGTCCCGCCCGCCGAGCGCGAGCTGATCTTCGAGCGCTTCCAGCGCGGCAGCCGCACCGCCGGGGCGGGCGGCTTCGGCCTCGGCCTCGCGATCGGGCGCGAGCTGGCCGAGCGGCTCGGCGGCACGCTGACGCTCGCCGAGTCCGACTCCGAGCCCGGTGCGCGGTTCATCTGCGAGCTGCCGATCGAGCTGCCGGCGGGCGGATCCGCGGAGGGCACCGAGGACCCGTCGACCACAGGCGTAGCCTGAGCGGGCCTGGCCAGGACGCAGGGTCGCGACGCCTACTGGAGGTAGGCGAGCGGCCGAGGACGCCGCCAGGCGCGGTCAGGCGGCGCCGGCCTCGGAGACCGGCCAGTAGGCAGGCGGCGTCAGGCGGCGCCGGCCTCGGAGACCGGCTCCGGCAGCCTCAGATACGGCTGCTCGACGTCCGCGTCGGTCTGCTCCTCGTGATAGGCCGACTCGACGTTGACCGCCCAGATGTCGTGCTCCGCGCCGGCGAGCACGTTCTCGACGGCGCGCATCGCGCTGAGCATCGAGTGATCGGAGTTGTTGTAGCGGTGCAGGCCGTTGCGGCCGACCTGGACGAAGCCCTCGAGCGGGTCCAGCCACGAGCGGATCGTCGCGACGCGCTGCGCGTAGTGCTCGTCGTACATCGGGTAGGCGAGCGGCACGCGCACGACGTGGCCGCGGCGCACGCGGCCGGACTCCGCCAGGCCGAGCTGCTCGAGCTCGCGCGCGGCCTGCGCGACGAGGTCCTCGTCGCGCGCGTCCCACAGATGGTCGCCGCGCGAGCAGAAGTACTCCATGCCTACGCAGTTGGCGTCCGGGTCGGGGACCATCCACGGCGACCACGAGCGGAAGTTCTGGATGCGCCCGACCTCGACGCCGTCCTCGTGGATGTAGATCCAGTTGTCGGGGAACAGGTCCTCGCCGTCGAGCACGAGCGCGACGGTCAGGAAGTCGCGGTAGCGCAGGCCCCCGCCCGCCTCGACGACCTCGGCCGGCGGCGCCGGATCGGCGATGCCGACCGTGCGGAACAGCGGCAGCGAGGAGATCGTCGCCTGCGCCTCGACGCGCTCGCCACCGGCGTGGACGGCGACGACGCGGCCGTCGCGCGCCTCGATCCTCGTCACCGGTGTGCCCAGCCGCACCTCGCCGCCCATCTCCTCGATGCGCTCGGTCATCGTCTCCCACATCTGGCCGGGCCCGAAGCGCGGGTACTGGAACCTGTCGATCAGCGACTTGATCTCGTTGCCCTTGTTGCCCAGGAACGCGGCCTTGGCGGCGGAGGTGAAGCTCAGGCCCTTGATCCGCTGCGCGGCCCACTCGGCGCGCAGCTCGGTCGTCGGGACGCCCCAGACCTTCTCGGTGTAGCCCTTGAAGAAGTGCGAGTACAGGCGCCAGCCGAAGCGGTTGGTCACCCACTGCTCGAGGTTCTCCTCGTCGCCCTTGCGCCGCAGGCGGGCGCGCAGGTAGGACAGCCCGCACAGCAGCAGCTCCCAGGGGCCGAGCTTGCGGATCACGTCCATCCCGTTGAGCGGGTAGTCGAGGTACCTCCCGCGCCAGAAGATCCGCGACATGCGCGGGCGCCAGAGGAACTCGTCGCCCATGATCTCCAGCCAGAGGTCGTTGACCTCCCTGCTCTTGGTGAAGAAGCGGTGGCCGCCGAGGTCGAAGCGGAAGCCCTCGGGGTCGACGACGGTCTTGGCGATGCCGCCGACCTGGTCCTCGGCCTCGAAGACGATCACCCGCCTGCCCGCCTTGGCGAGCAGGTAGCCGGCGGTCAGCCCGGCCGGGCCGCCGCCGATGACGACGTAGGGACGCGCGTCGCCGCCGTCCGCCGTCTCGGGGGGCGCGGGCGCCCGATCGCCGGGCTCGACGGCGGGGAACTCCACGGTGGCGGCCATGCCTGCATCCTTTCTCAGGGCCCGGCCCGGCCACGCCGCCCTCTAACCGATCGCAACACTTCTTAACGCCGGCTAGCGGCGCATGTAGAGCACGACGCGCACGCCGCGCGGCAGCCGCCGCGGGCGCAGCTTCGGCAGCGCCTCCTCGCGCACCAGCCGCGGGTCGCGGCCGAGCGCCCGCTCCCACTGGCGGGCGCGCCGGCGCACGAGCGACGTCCACGGCGCCCCCCAGCTCGCGGTGGCGATGATCGGCTGGACGAGCACGAGCTGCTGGCCCGGCCGCAGGGTCGCGATCAGCTTGCGCGCCGTAGCCGTCGGCCGCGCGGCCTTGTAGCGGTCCAGCGCGTCGCGCCAGTCCATCCAGTCGGTCGTCTCGACGAAGCCCATGCCGTTGGCCCAGCGCAGGCCGGGAGGGAAGTAGAAGTGCAGCAGCGTGAGCTGCTCGGGATGCGTCGAGACGACGAGGTCGCCGGGATGCAGCAGCGGCGCGACGACGTTGGCGACGCGGTGGGCGTCGCTCTTGCCGTTGACCGCCGCGGTCGGCGGGTGCAGCCAGAGGCCGGCGAGCACGGCGAGCGTCGCCAGCCCGAGGTTGCCGGCGCGCGCCAGCACGGCGCCGACGAACAGCGCCAGCGGGCCGATGATCGCGGCGAAGTAGCGCGTCGTCCACGACGGCGAGATCTGCGAGGAGACGAACGCGAGCACGATCGCCGCGACGATCACGATCGCGATCGACGTCGCCGCGCGCGTCTGCGGCGTGCGCTCGCCGGAGCCGGGCTCGCGCCGCGCGAGGTAGGCGGCCAGGCCGGCGCCGCCGGCCAGCAGGATGGCGACGCCCGGCCCGGCGCCGCCCGCCAGCGAGGCGAGGTCGCCGGGCAGGTGCTGGATCTTCGGCACGCCCGACCACGGGGCCGCCGTGTGCGCCGCCTGGAAGAGCAGCGTCGGCACCCAGGGCAGGTACAGCACCGCGATCGCGCCGTAGCCGATCAGCACGTCGCGCCACGGCACGCGCCGCCGCCACAGCAGCGGGACCAGCGCGACGACCGTGCCGGCCATCGTGAACAGGCCCCAGTTGTGGGTGTAGATCAGCAGCGTGCCGCAGGCGACGAACGGCCCCAGCCATCGTCGCCGGCCCTGCACGTAGGCGAGCGCGAAGGTGCCCGCGGCGAGCATCGAGAGCAGGACGACGAGCGAGTACATCCTCGTCTCCTGCGCGTAGTAGTTGAGGAACGGGTTGACCGCGCACAGCACCGCCACGAACCAGCCCGAGCGCTCGTCGAAGATCGTGCGCGCGACGAAGAAGCCGGCCGGGATCGTCAGCAGCGCGAAGATCAGCGACAGCATGTGCGTGCGCGCCTCGCCGTCGCCGAACAGCGACGTCCAGACGGCGAGCAGCAGGTAGTAGACGGGGGGCGAGCCGTCCTGGCGCAGGATCCCCGGGATGTCGAGCAGGCCGTGCGAGGAGATCCCGATCGACAGCCCCTCGTCGATCCAGTAGCGCGCGTGCAGCGCCGTCGAGCGCAGGTGGTAGGAGACGACCGCCACCGCGAGGAGGCCGAGCACGATCCGCGGGACGACCAGGCGCGGCGCGCGCAGGACGGCGGCGACGCCGGCCAGGCGGCGAGCGCGCGCGGTCGCCGCCAGCGCGCTCATCGGCAGGCCCCCACGACGTGCCAGTCGGCGCCGTCGACGATCAGCGGCGCGTGGCGCGCCGCGCGCAGCGGCGGCGTCAGGCCCGACCCGCGGTAGGTGCGCACGCGGAACACGGTGGCAGGCCTGCGCACCGGGCCGTAGGAGACGGCGGAGATCGGCACGCGCAGCTGCCAGGCGAGCGCCGGCACCAGGTAGGCCCCGGTCCACGG
>DASZVK010000330.1:0-6906 GCA_035547175.1 Solirubrobacteraceae bacterium | reverse complement strand
TAACAAGGATTCGCTCGGCCGGTCCTGTCCGTGCGTACCGGCACCCGCATCGACTCCTCCGGGCAACTCGCTGCTTTCGGAAACGTCTCGGCCCGACATCCGGAACGCTGGACTCAATCGCGAGGGCTCTGCAACGGGTTTGCAACGGAGTCGCGAGCTCCCTGCAACGGAACGGCAACGGAGCGACCACCGAACAGCCCCGAACGCCCCCGAACCGAGTCCCGCGAAGAGCCGCAAACTACGGGCTTTTCGCCCCTGTTCGCGTCCCTTCGCGGCCCTCTAACCCATCGGGGCGCCCGGATTTGAACCGGGGACCTCACCGACCCGAACGGTGCGCGCTACCAGGCTGCGCCACGCCCCGAGAGGCAGATCACTCTAGTGGGCCGGGCCGGCTCCGGTAGCGTCCGCCGACGACACGTGGCCGCTGCGACCGACACGATCATCGCCTTCCTCGACGAGCTGCTCCGGCCCGCCGACTTCGACGACTACTGCCCCAACGGCCTCCAGGTCCCCGGGCCCGAGCAGGTCGGCACGGTCGTCACCGCGGTCAGCGCCGGCGCCGGGCTGTTCGAGCGCGCGGCGGCCGAGGGCGCCGACCTCGTGCTCGTCCACCACGGCCTCTTCTGGGACGGCGCGCCGCGCGCCCTGGACGCTCACTCCAAGCGGCGGCTGAAGCTGCTCTTCGACCACGACATCGCGCTCGCCGCCTACCACCTGCCGCTCGACGCCCACCCCGAGCACGGCAACAACGCGCTGCTGGCGCAGGCGATCGGCGCCCTCCCGACGGCACCCTTCGAGGTCGGCTTCGAGGCCGCCTTCGACGGCGACGGCGTCGAGCCGGCCGAGCTGGTGCGCCGCGTCGCCGAGGCCGTCGGCGGCCGCGAGCCGCTCGCGCTGCTGCACGGCCCCGCTCGCGTGCGGACGATCGGGATCGTCTCCGGCGCCGCCCAGGGCCTGCTGCCGCGGGCGATCGCCGCCGGCCTCGACGCGTACCTCACCGGCGAGGCCTCCGAGCGCAACCTCAACGAGGCCGGCGAGGGCGGGATCCACTTCCTCGCGGGCGGCCACTACGCCACCGAGACGCTCGGCGTCCGCCGCCTCGGCGAGCTGCTCGAGGCGCGGCTCGGCGTCCGCCACGTCTTCGTCGACCTGCCGAACCCGATTTAGGAACTCGTTAACGAGTCGCTGTTGCCATCGTCCGGCACGAGGCGTACGCTCGCTGACACAGCTTGCATTCGATCGAGGAGGGTCCTCCGATGGCGATACACCTCACTCCGACCGAGCTGGCCAGGGAGTCCGGGCTCGGGCGGAGGGAAGTCATCAGCAAGTGCATGGAGCTGGGGGTGCCGATCTTCCAGGGGAAGATCGACAAGACGCTCTTCCTGGCGAGCCTGACGGCCACGCCGGTGCGGAGCGAGCCGCAGGTGCTGCACGCCGCCTAGCGCGCCGCGTCCAGCGGCTCCGCGATCGAAGGCCCGCGACCGCTCGCGGGCCTTTTGACGTCCGGGGCCGCCTACCATGAGCCCACGCCGATGAAGGCCGACCGCACCGCCATCCACGCGAGGCGCTCCGGGCCCCGCCGCCGCTGAGGGACCCGCTGGGCGCGCTGGTCGCACCGGGGACCTTCGCCGACGCCGCCGGCTATCTCGACACGGCGACGATGGGGATGCCCCCGCTCGCCTCCGTGCGAGCGCTGTCGGAGGCGGTCGAGCGCTGGCGCGACGGCGCCGCGGACGCCGTCGCCTTCGACGACGACGTCGACCGCTGCCGCGCCGCGTTCGCGGCGATCGCGCGCGTGCGCGAGGCCGACGTCGCGATCGGCGCGGCGGTCTCGACGCTGACCGGCCTCATCGCCGCCGGCCTGCGGCCGGGCGCGCGCGTGCTGCTCGCCCGCGACGAGTTCAGCTCCGTCGCGTCCCCGTTCCTCGCGCTGCGCGACCACGGCCGCATCGAGCTCGAGCTCGTGCCGTTCGAGGAGCTGCCCGGCGCCGTCCATCCGGGGCTCGACCTCGTCGCCTGGAGCAGCGTGCGCTCGCAGGACGGGCTCGTCTCGGACGTCGAGGCGGTCGCCGCCGCCGCCGAGCGCCACGGCGTCGCCACCTGCCTGGACGCGACCCACTCGATGGGCTGGCTCGCGCTCGACCACGCGCGCCTCGACTACGTCGCGGCGGCCGCCTACAAGTGGCTGCTGTGCCCCAAGGGCGTCGCCTTCCTGGTCGTCGGCGAGCGCCGTCGCGACGCGTTGCCGCCGGTCACGGCCGGCTGGTACGCGGGCGCCGACCGCTGGGACGACCTCTACGGCGAGCCGCCGCAGCGCGCCGCCGGCGCGCGCCGCTTCGACGCCGCGCCGGCCTGGCTGACCTGGGTGGCGGCCGCACCCGCGCTCGAGCTGCTCGCGGGCATCGGCCCCAAGGCGATCGGCGCGCACGACCTGGCGCTCGCCGCCCGCCTGCGCGAGGCGCTCGGCATGCCCGCCGGCGGCAGCCCGATCGTCGCCGTCGAGCGCCCGCGGGCCGTCGAGCGCTTCGCCGCGGCCGGCCTGCGCGCCGCCGGGCGCGACGGCCGCCTGCGCGTCGGCCTGCACCTCTACAACGACGAGGCCGACGTCGACGCCGCGATCGCCGCGCTGACCGGCTAGATCCGGCCCGCCGAGGCGGTCGGGACGGGCCGGTAACCTCGGCGCGTGCTTCGCCGGACGTTCGCAGCGCTCTGCGCCTGCGCCCTGCTCGCCGGCGCGCCCGCGACGGCGCACGCGATCGGCGGCGCGACCCTGCGCGCGAAGCTCGCCGCCGCGCAGTCGACGCTCGGCTACGCCGTCGGCGGCTACGTGCGCGACCTCACGACCGGCGCGACGCTCTACGAGCGCAATCCCGACCGGCCGCTGTCGCCGGCCTCCAACGACAAGCTGCTGACCACGGCGACGGCGCTGATCCGGCTCGGCCCGGACGCCACCTTCCGCACCTCGCTCGTGGCCGCCGCCGACCCGACGCCGAGCGGCGCGATCGACGGCGACGTGACGCTCGTCGGCGGCGGCGATCCCTACCTGACCGAGAAGGACCTCGACGACATCGCCGCGCAGGTCGCCGCGGTCGGCGTCACGCGCATCCGCGGGCGCGTGATCGCCGACGCCTCGATGCTCGACGACAAGGTCGGCTCCTACGACTCCGGCTACGCCTACGACGACGACCTCGGCGGCCGCCTGTCGGCGCTCCAGGTCCGCAACGGGGCCGGCGAGGACCCGCCGATGCACGTCGCCCGCCTGCTGCACAAGGCGCTCAAGGCCCACGGCATCCGGCTCGCCGGGCTGCCGCGTCCGGGCGTCGCGCCGACCGGCGGCGTCGAGATCGGCTTCGTCGACTCGATGCCGCTGTCGTCGATCGTCGCGTCGATCAACGTCCCGTCGGACAACTACGCCGCCGAGCTGCTGCTCAAGGACCTCGGGGCGCGCTTCGGCGGGGCCGGCACGACCGCCGCCGGCGCCGCCGTCGTCGGCCAGACGATGGCCACGCTGGGCATCCACCCGACGATCGTCGACGGCTCGGGCCTGTCGCGCGCCGACCGGCTGACGGCGCGCCAGACCGTGCGCCTGCTGACGGTCGTGCGCGGCCTGCCCTCGGGTCCGGCGCTGGCCGCGTCGCTGCCGGTCGCCGGGCGCAGCGGCACGCTCAAGGACCGCCTGCGCAACGCGCCCGCCCGCGGCCGCTGCGAGGCGAAGACCGGCACGCTGCGCGACGTCAGCTCGATCTCCGGCTACTGCGCGACGACGCGCAACCACACGATCGTCTTCTCGTTCCTGGCCAACGGCGTCTGCTCGGGCTGCGCCAAGCGCGTCGAGTCGCGGATGGTGACGGCGATCGCCCGCTACACGGACTGACCGGCGCCGGACAGCAGCGCCAGCAGGCCGTCCTCGTCGAGCACCGCCACGCCGAGGCGCTCGGCCTTCTCGAGCTTCGAGCCCGGCGACGCGCCGGCGACGACGTAGTCGGTCTTCTTCGACACCGAGCTCGTCACGCGCCCGCCGGCGGCGACGATCCGCTCGGTCGCCTGCTCGCGCGTCAGCTCGGGCAGCGTGCCGGTCAGCACCAGCGTCCTGCCCGACAGCGGCCCCTCGCCCGGCGGCGGCCCCTCCTCCTCCATCCTCAGGTGCAGCGAGCGCAGGTCCTCGATCAGGGCGCGCATCTGCGGGTCGGCGAGCTGCGCGGCGATCAGCGCGGCGACCTTCGGGCCGATGCCCGGCGTCTGCTCGATCTGCTCGGGCGTCGCCTCCGTCAGCGCGTCGATCGAGCGGAAGCGCGCGGCCAGGGCCGCCCCGGTGACGTAGCCGACGCCCTCGATGCCGAGCGCGAACAGCAGCCGCCCCAGCGGCCGGTCGCGCGACGCGTCGATCGCCGCCAGCAGCCGGTCGGCGCTGACCTCGCCGAAGCCCTCGAGCTCGAGCAGCTGCTCGCGCGTCAGCCGGTAGAAGTCGCCCGCCGTCCGCACGAGCCCGGCGCGCTGCAGCGCGGCGACCTGCAGCTCGCCGAGCCCGTCGACGTCCATCGCGCCCTGGCTGACGAAGTGCTTGAGCAGCTGCCACCGCCGCGCCGGGCAGTCGCGGTTCGGGCAGCGGGTGAAGACGCCCTCGTCCTTGACCGTCGGCGTGCCGCACGACGGGCAGCGCCCGGGCGGCAGCGGCGGGTCGGCCCGGTCGGGGCGCTCGACGGCGTGCGGGGCCGGCGAGATCACCTGCGGGATGACGTCGCCCGCGCGCAGCACGATCACCTCGTCGCCGACGCGCAGGTCCTTGCGCGCGAGGTCCTCCTCGTTGTGCAGCGTCGCGAGCTTAACGGTCACGCCGCCGACGTGGACGGGCTCGAGCTCGGCGAACGGATGCAGGTCGCCGAACTTGCCGACGTTCCACTGGATCGACAGCAGCCTGGTGACCTTCGTCGTCGGCGGGAACTTCCACGCGATCGCCCAGCGCGGGTCGCGCCCGACGACGCCCAGCCGCCGCTGCAGCTCGTGGTCGTCGACCTTGACGACGACGCCGTCGATCTCGAACGGCAGCGAGCCGCGGCGGTCGTGCCAGTCGACGCAGCGCGCGACGACCTCCTCCTCGTCGTCGAGGCGGACGATGTCGTGGTTGACCGGGAAGCCGTGCTCGCGCAGCCAGCCCAGCGCCTGCCAGTGCGAGTCGAACGCGATCCCGTCGGTCGCCCCGACGCCGTAGGCCCAGAAGCTCAGCGGCCGCTCGGCGGCGAGCTTGGGATCGAGCTGGCGGATCGTCCCCGCGGCGGCGTTGCGCGGGTTCATGAACGTCGACAGCCCGGCCTCGGCGCGGCGCTCGTTGAGCGCGGCGAAGTCGGGCAGCGACATGTACGCCTCGCCGCGGACCTCCAGCAGCGCCGGCGCGCCCTCGCCGCCGATCCGCAGCGGGATCGCGCCGATCGTCCGCAGGTTGTGCGTGACGTCCTCGCCGACCTCGCCGTTGCCGCGCGTCGCGCCGCGCACGAGCACGCCGCCCTCGTAGAGCAGCGAGATCGCGAGGCCGTCGATCTTCGGCTCGCAGACGTACTCGAACGCGGGGTCCTCGATGCCCTCGCGCGCGAGGTGGGCGCGCATCCGCGCCACCCACGCCCGCAGCTCCTCGTCGCTGCGCGCGTTGGCCAGCGACAGCATCGGCTGCAGGTGCGCGACCTTCTCCAGCGCGCCGACCGGCTCGCCGCCGACGCGCTGGGTCGGCGAGTCGGGCGTCACGAGGTCCGGGTGCTCGGCCTCGAGCGCGCGCAGCTCGTCGAGCAGCGCGTCGTACTCGTCGTCGCCGATCTCGGGGTCGTCGAGGACGTAGTAGCGGCGGCCGTGGTACTCGAGCTGCTCGCGCAGCCGCTTGGCCCGCGCCCGTGCGGCCTTCGGCGCGCTCACCGCCCCTCGACCTCCTCGAGCGCCCCGGCCAGCAGCCGCTCGAGGTCGTGGCGCGCGAGCGACTCGACGCCGCCCGCGTGGGTGAGCGCGAAGTGGATCGGCGTCACCGCGATCCGCCCGGCCGCGATGGCGGCGAGGTCCGTCCCCGGCTCGTCGTCGAAGCCCGACGCGTCGCCGTAGACCCAGTACCGGCTGCGATCGCCGTCGCGGTCGGCGAGCTTGAGCTCGTCGCGGTAGACGCGCTTGCCCAGCCGAGCCACCTCGACGCCCTTGGGCCGCCCCGCGGGGACGTTGACGTTGATCAGCGTGCCGGCGGCCAGCGGCAGCTCGTCGAGCTCGTCGACGAGCCGCGCGACGAAGCGCGCCGCCGTCGTGAAGTCGAACTCGCCGCCGAGGCGGAAGTCCATCTCGCGCGCCGCCGACTGCTGGGAGACCGCGATCGCCGGCAGCCCGAGGACGACGCCCTCGAGCGCCGCCGCCACGGTCCCCGAGTAGGTGATGTCGTCGCCGAGGTTGGAGCCGTGGTTGACGCCGGAGACGATCATCTCCGGCACGAACCCCTCGACCAGCCCGAGCTGGGCCAGGCGCACGCAGTCGACCGGCGTCCCGTCGGTCGCGTAGCCGACCGTGCCGTCGCCGAGGTCGACCTCCTGGACCCACAGCGGCCGGCGCGTGGTGATCGAGCGCGCCATCGCCGAGCGGTTGCCGTCGGGGGCGATCACGGCGAGCTCGACGCCGTCGACGCCCAGCAGCGCCCGGCGCAGCGTCTGCAGCCCCTCGGCCTCGATCCCGTCGTCGTTGGTGAGGAGCACCCGCATGCCCATCACTCTATTTCGACGTCAGGCGTACGCGACGGACGCCAGCGCCAGCCCGTGCGGCGGCGCCGTCGCCCCGGCCTCGCGGCGCGGCCGGCCCTCGAGGAGGGCGGCGAACGCTTCGACGCTGCGGTTGCCCACCGCGACGTCGAGCATCGTCCCGACGAGCACGCGGTTCATGTGGCGCATG
>DASZVK010000329.1:0-4559 GCA_035547175.1 Solirubrobacteraceae bacterium | reverse complement strand
CTCCGGCGAGAGCCCGATGGTCGGCGATCGCGGCTTCGCCGGGATCGCCCGGCGCTCGGCGCGCACGCCGCTGATCGCGGCGGTCGAGGGCTTCGCCGTCGCGGGCGGGCTGGAGGTCGCGCTCGCCTGCGACCTGATCGTCGCCGGGCGCTCGGCGAAGCTCGGCCTGCCCGAGGTCAGGCGCTCGCTGGTCGCCTACGGCGGGGCGCTGCTGCGCCTGCCGGCGCGCGTCGGCCACGGCGCGACGATGGAGCTCGCGCTGACCGGCGAGCCCGTCGACGGCGAGCGCGCGCACGCGATCGGGCTCGTCGACCGGCTGGCCGACGACGGCGCCGCGCTCGACGTCGCGCTCGAGCTGGCGGCCGCGATCGCCGAGAACGCCCCGCTCGCGCTGGTCGCCAGCAAGGAGATCGTCTGGCGCCAGGCCGACTGGGGCGAGGACCGCTGGGAGCGCCAGTGGGAGATCGCCGCGCCGGTGATCGCCTCCGAGGACGCGCGCGAGGGCGCCACCGCCTTCGCCGAGAAGCGCGCCCCGGTCTGGCGCGGGCGCTAGGAGCCCAGCCGCTCGCGCCCGTGCGGCGCGCGCAGGTCGATGTCGGGCGCCACGGCGACGATCCCGCTCGGGTTGATCGCCGGGTGCGTGCGGTAGTAGTGCTGGCGGATGTCGTCCATGCGCACGGTCGCGGCGATCCCGGGCCGCTGGTAGAGGTCGCGCAGGTACGGCCACAGGCTCGGGTAGTCGACGATCCGCCGACGGCTGCACTTGAAGTGGATGGCGTAGACGGGGTCGAAGCGCACCAGCGTCGTGAACAGGCGCCAGTCGGTCTCGACGGGCTGGTCGCCGAACAGGTAGCGGCGCTCGGCGAGCCGCTCGTCGAGCTCGTCGAGCATCGCGAACAGGCCCGCGACCTCGGCGTCGTAGATCGCCTGGCTGGTCGTGAAGCCGGCCTTGTAGACGGCGTTGTTGACGTCGTCGTAGATGCGCTCGTTGAGCTCGTCGATCTCGTCGCGCAGCGCCTCCGGGTAGAGGCCGGCCCGCCTGGTCGCCAGCTCGGCGAGCCCGCCGGTGGAGAACATCCGCAGGATGTCGGCGGACTCGTTGTTGACGATCCGCCGCTCGGCGGTGTCCCACAGCACGGGCACGCTGACGCGGCCGTCGAAGCCTGGGTCCGTGCGCGCGTAGAGCTCGGAGAGGAACTCGGCGCCCTCGGCCTGGTCGACGTACTCGCCGCCGGTGAAGCGCCAGCCGCGGGCGTCGCGCAGCGGCGCGACGATCGACATCGGCAGCGCCTCCTGCGTCCCGGTCAGCATCCGCGCGATCACCGTGCGGCAGGCCCACGGGCAGGCCCACGAGACGTACAGGTGGTAGCGCCCCGCGACCGGCTCGACGTCCGTGTCGCGAAAGCGGCTGTCCTGCCGGCGGAACGCGCCCTCCTCGGAGGTTTCGCGGTCGATCGAGAAGGCGTCGGCGCTCATGCCCTTCACGCTAGCTTGCCCCCTTCGACCGGCGGTCCAAGCAGGTCTGGCCTGCGGGCCAATGCCGAGGCGCCCGTCTGCGGGCACCCTTCCCGGCATGGAGCGGCGTGCCCCTCGCATCGTGGCGTTCGGGGGCGGGGGGTTCTCCATGGAGGCCGGCAACTCGCTGCTCGACGACTACGTGCTCGGCCTGGCGCGCCGGCGCGCCGACTCGGAGCGGCCGCGGGTCTGCTTCGTGCCCAGCGCCAGCGGCGACGCCGACCACTACATCGTGCGCTTCTACCGGGCGTTCTCGCCCGCGGTGTGCGAGCCGTCGCACGTCTCCCTGTTCCGGCGCGATCGCGGAGCGGGGATCGACACGGAGATCGCGTCGCACCTGCTCGCCCAGGATCTGGTCTACGTCGGCGGCGGCAGCGTGGTCTCGCTGCTCGGGGTCTGGCGTGCCCACGGCCTCGACGCGGCGATGGCCGAGTGCTGGCGGCGGGGCATAGTCCTGTGCGGCCTCAGCGCGGGCTCGCTGTGCTGGTTCTCCGAGGCGATCAGCGCCTTCCACGGCCGGCCGCAGAAGGTGCAGGGGCTCGGGCTGCTGCCGTACTCCAACTGCGTGCACCTCAACGACGACAGGCGCCGCATCGCCTTCCGCGAGAGCATCGCGACCGGCGCGCTGCGCGCCGGCTACGGCGCCGAGGACGGCTCGGCGCTGCACTTCGTCGGCACGCGCCTGCTCGAGGTGGTCGCGTCGCGCCCCGGCGTCCGCGCCTACCGCGTCGACGCGCGCGGCGAGGCGCCGCTCGCGCCGCGCTACCTCGGCGCCGCGTCGCACGTGGAGCTGGCGGCCGCGTGAGCCCCGCCCGGCGCACGATCCTCGCGATGGGGGGCGGCGGCTTCACGATGGAGCCCGACAGCCGTGCGCTCGACGACTACGTGCTCTCGCTCGTCGACCGGCGCGAGCCGCGCATCTGCTTCCTGCCGACCGCCAGCGGCGACGTCGAGCAGCACATCGCGCAGTTCCACGCCGCCTTCGACGACCGTCCGTGCGAGGCGACGCACCTGTCGCTGTTCCGGCTGGGGTCCCACCCCGTCCATCTGCGCGATCTGATCCTCTCGCAGGACGTCGTCTACGTCGGCGGCGGCTCGATGCACAACATGCTCGCGATCTGGCGCGTGCACGGCCTCGACGAGGTCCTGCGCGAGGCGTGGGACCGCGGCGTCGTGCTCGCGGGCCTGAGCGCCGGGGCGATGTGCTGGTTCGAGCACGGCGTGACGAAGTCGACCGGCGCGCCGGGCCCCGTCGCGGGGCTCGGGATGCTGCCCGGCAGCCTCAGCGTCCACCGCGACGGCGAGCCCGACCGGCTGCCGTTCTTCCGCGACGCGATCGAGCGCGGCGAGCTGCCGGGAGGCTGGGCCGTCGACGACTTCGCCGCGCTGCTGTTCCGCGACACGGAGCTCGTGCGGGCCGTCTGCTCGAAGCCCGGCCGCGGCGCGGCGCGCATCGACCCCGGCTCCGACGTCGAGCTGCGCGTCGACCTGCTCGGCGAGGCGCGGGCCGAGCCGCCCTCGACGCCGGTCGACATCCACGAGTACCGCCTCGCCCGTCGCGCGCGAGGCTGACCGCCTCACTCGCCGTGCAGCGTCAGCACCAGCGAGCGCGGGCCGCCGCGGTCGCGGTGCTCGCAGAGGTAGACGCCCTGCCAGACGCCCAGCGCGAGGCGCCCGTCGCGCACCGGCAGCGTCAGCGACGGGCCCATCAGCGACGCCTTGACGTGCGCGGGCATGTCGTCGGCGCCCTCGAGCGTGTGCGTCCACGGGAAGTCCTCGGGGACGGCCGCGCTCGCCCACGCCTCGAAGTCGCGCCGCACGTCCGGCGAGGCGTTCTCGTTGAGCGTCAGCGACGCCGACGTGTGCAGCAGGTGGACGTGCAGCAGGCCGGCGCGCAGCTCGGCGAGCTCGGGCATCGCGGCGACGACCTCGCGGGTGACGAGGTGGAAGCCGCGCGGCCGCGCCGGCAGCGTGATCTCACGTTGCGCCCAGATCGCCCAATCGTCCCATGCGCTCAGCGCCGCCGGCAGGTGATGTAGGTCCACGACGCCGGGAACGCGGGCCGCTCGCCGAACAGCTCGCGCAGCGCGGCGCGCATCAGCGCCAGGCGGTCGGCGACGGCCTCGGGCGACGGCTCGGCCCCGTCGGCCTTGAGCGTGCCGCCGACCCAGCCGAGCACGGCGTCGTGGTAGGCGGAGAGGAAGTCGCCCCACTGCTCGACGTCGGCCTCGATCGCGCGGTGGGAGACGTCGACGACGTCGAACCCGGCGGCCTCGAAGGCGGCGGTGTAGTCGGCGAGCGGCCGCGGCCGCAGGAACACGCGATCGCGCACCGCGTCGTAGGCCGCCATCCGCCGCTCGTCGTCGAGCACGGCGCGGTAGGCCGCGTAGCGCGCGTCGGACCGCACCGCCTGCGCGGCGATCCTGCCGATCTCCCAGACGGTCTCGTCGATGATCCACTCGTCGGCGCCCGCCGCCGGGTCGTGCAGGTTGCCCGAGCAGACGACGACGGCGCCGCCGGGGCGCAGCGAGCGCGCCCAGGAGGCGATCACGTCGTCGAGGTCGGGGTACAGGTGGATCGCGTTGGCGACGGCGATCGCGTCGACGCCGCGCGCCAGCAGCTCCTCGCCGAGGACCTCGTCGAGCCGCTGCAGCCGCGCCTCGTCGCGCAGCCTGTGCAGCAGCCGCATGCCGACGGACGGGTCGTCGCGGTGCTTCTCCAGGGCGACGCGCAGAAACCGGGCGCCCGCGTCGACCAGCAGGATGCCGACCCCGCGGCCGGCCAGCCGCGGCCGCAGGCGATCCTCGAGGATGCCCGTGCCGGCCGAGTAGTCGACCAGCAGGTCGCCGGCCGACAGCTCGCGATCCAGCGCCTCGACCACCGGGTCGAGGTTGGCGTACCAGCCGTGGTCGTCGACGTCGTCGTAGGCGCGGCCGATCGCGTGGATCTCGCGCCGCGTCCACTCCTCGTCGGGGATGCGCGCGAACGAGCGCGGCCAGGAGAAGGCCGGCCGGTCGCGGTCGTGGGTGCTCGTGGTGGGGTCG
>DASZVK010000328.1:0-14561 GCA_035547175.1 Solirubrobacteraceae bacterium | reverse complement strand
CGAGCGCGCGCGCTCGGCGGCCTGCACGGCGGCCTGCTCGACCTCGGCGGCGCGCTCGGGCGCGCGGCCCGCCCACTCGCGCAGGCGCTTGACCTCGCGCGCCTGGGCGAAGTACAGGAGCGAGAGCACGCCCAGCCCGAGGATCGAGGCGTAGCCGCAGTAGGCGCCGTATTGCTCGATCTTGTGCGCGACCGAGAGTGCGAGGACCAGCATCGACCGCCGGAGTCTACGGAGCGCCGTCCACGGCAACGGGCTTTCGGATCTCCGAGAGCTCCGCCACCCGCGCCGCGAGCCCGGCCGCGTCCCCCTCCAGCACCAGCAGCGAGATCGCGTCGAAGACCTCGGCGACCGCCGCCGGGTCGACCGGCGCCCGCTCGGCGCGCATGATCTTCTCGGCCGGCGTCGGCTGCGGGCGCTCGTAGGAGTTGAACAGGTCCTCGCCGAGCTTCTCCCCCGGCCGCCGGCCGACGATCTCGATCGCGATGTCCCGGTCGGGCGTCAGGCCCGACAGCTCGATCATGTCGCGCGCGAGCTGGAGGATGTTCACGGGGTCGCCCATCTCGAGCACGAAGACCTCGCCGCCGGCGCCCAGCGACCCCGTGCGGATGATCAGCTGGACCGCCTCCGGGATGGTCATGAAGTAGCGGGTCATGCGCTCGTCGGTGACGGTCACCGGGCCGCCGAGCGCGATCTGCCGGCGGAAGATCGGCACGACGCTGCCCGACGAGCCGAGCACGTTGCCGAAGCGCACCGCCGACCAGCGCGTCCGCGGCCAGCGCGACGCCGCCTCCTCGACCGCCCACTCCGCGAGCGCCTTCGAGGCGCCCATCACGGTCGCCGGCTCGACCGCCTTGTCGGTGGAGACGAGCACGAAGCGCGCGACGCCCGACTCGCCCGCGATCCGCGCCAGCAGCCGCGTCGCGATCGCGTTGTTGCGCACCGCCTCGACGGGGTTGGCCTCCATCAGGCCGACGTGCTTGTAGGCAGCGGCGTGGAAGACGACCGTCGGGCGCTGCTCGGCGAGCACCTCGCGCATCCGCTCGCCGTCCTTGCAGTCGGCCAGCACCGCGGCCAGCATCGCCGGGTGGACGTGGCGGTCGCTCTCGAGCTCGCGCTGGATCTCGAACAGGTTGTCCTCGGCGTGGTCGAGCAGGATCAGCCGCCGCGGCGCCACGCGCGAGATCTGGCGGCAGAGCTCCGAGCCGATCGACCCGCCCGCGCCGGTCACCAGCACGACCTCGCCGCCGAGGTAGGCGCCGACGCGGTCGAGCTCCATCCGCACCGGCTCGCGGCCGAGGATGTCCTCGACCTGCACCTCGCGCGCCTGGCGGACCGTCGCGCCGCCGCGCTTGAGCAGCTCGAAGACCGTCGGCATCGTCCGCACGGGGATGCCGGCCTCGCGCCCGGCGCGCACGACGCGGGCGCGCAGCGTGCCCGGCGCCGACGGGATCGCGATCAGGATCTCCTCGGGCTCGGCGTCGGAGATCACGCGCTCGAGGTCGGCGGTCGTGCCGAGCACGCGCACGCCGTCGATCCGCAGGCGCTGCTTGAGCGGGTCGTCGTCGAGGAAGCCGACCGGGTTGAGCCGCAGGTCGGGGTTGCGCAGGATCTCGCGCAGCAGCAGCATCCCGCCGTCGCCGGCGCCGACGATCAGCACGCGGCGCGCGTCGCGGCGCGCGCGGAAGCCGCGCAACGGCCGCTCGTAGACGGTCCGCGCGACGACGCGCACGCCGCCGACGAGGCACAGCAGCAGCAGCGCGAACAGCGCGACGACGCCGGCCGGCGGCGTCACGGCGACGTAGCCGCCGACGCGCGACGGGACGGTCGTCGGGTGGAACGCCGCGATCAGGCCGACGAGCGCGAACGTCGCGACGATCACGGCGAAGGCGATCGACAGGTAGTCGCGCTGGCTCGCGTAGCGCCAGCGGCGGGCGTAGAGGCCGAACATCGCGAAGACGACGAGCGTGCCGGGGACGACCCACCAGACGGTGGCGTCGCGCAGGTCGTCGTAGCGCTCGGGCACGGTCGTGTCGAAGCGCAGGCGGTAGGCCAGCACGTAGGCCACGACGACGAGCGCCGCGTCGATCACGACCTGCGGGAGCGCGTGGTGGACGACCGCCGTGGATCGGAGCCGACGACGCATCGCGCCGATTCTACGTGCGAGGCCCGGCCCGGCACGTAGCCTTCCTCGCGCGTGCGTAGCCCAGCGCCCTCCACCGTCCTCGCGCGCGCGGCGCATGCGCCTGCGTGAGGCCGTCGCGCTCGGCGCGCTGCACGGCCCCGCCGAGCTGCTGCCGATCTCCTCCTCGGGCCACGTCGAGCTCGTCCCCTGGCTCGGGCGCTGGGAGTACGCGCAGCTCGACGGCGAGCTGCGCAAGGCGTTCGAGGTCGCGCTGCACGCGGGGACCGCGGCGGCGCTGCTGATCGCGCTGCGCGGCGAGATCGCCGAGGTCGCCGCGGGCATGGACCGGCGCCGGCTCGGGCTGATCGCGTGCGCGGCCGCCGTCCCCGCGGCCGTAGGGCTCGCCTTCGAGCGGCCGATCGAGCGGCGGCTGGGCGGCCCGCGCTCGATCGCCGCCGGGCTCGCGCTCGGCTCCGTGGCGATGCTCGCCGCCGATCGCCGCGGGGGTCGCGTCGACGGGCGCGAGCGCGACGAGGCCGGCCTCGCCGACGCGCTCGCGCTCGGCGTCGCCCAGGCCTGCGCGCTGATGCCGGGCGTGTCGCGCACCGGCGCGACGGTCAGCGCCGCGCGGGCGCGGGGCTTCCGCCGCCGCGACGCGAGCGCGCTCTCGCGCCACGTGGCGCTGCCCGTGATCGCCGGGGCGACCTCGCTCAAGGCCGCTCGCCTGCACCGCCGCGGCCTGCCGCGCGAGCACCGCGCCGCGTTCGCGGCCGGCACCGTCGCCGCGTTCGCGTCGACGCTCGTCGCCGCGCGCCTGGTCGACGACGAGCGCCCGCTGTGGCCGCTGGCCGCCTACCGCCTCGGCCTCGCGGGCACCGTGCTCGCGGTCGCGCGGCGGCGCCGGCGAGCGGCCACAGCCGACCCCCGCACCTAGCCCAGCCGCAGCGACACGACGTCGGCGAGGCGCACGTCGCGCAGCGCCCTGCCCTCGGAGTCGACGAGCACGGCGCGCACGCGGTCGCCGCTCGCCCCGGCGCCGGGCCGCTCGAAGCGCAGCGCGAGGCCGGACTCGGCGAGCTCGTCGCAGAGCCGCTCGGCGTCGTGCAGCTGCCTGACGAGCTCCGCCGGCAGCCCGCCGGCGCGGCGGCGCCGGAACCGCGCCATGGCTCCCACGGGGCTCGACTGTCCTGCGTCCTCGATGCTCATCGCGATCCGTTCGCCACCTCTGCCGGCGTCTCCATGGCCGGCCGACGGCTCGATCGCCGCCTGTCTCGTATGTCGGAGGGCTCCCCGGACGCCTTGAGGCGCGAGAGCCCCGGAGTCCCCACTTCTGGGTAGGCCGGACTCGACACATCTGCGCAAAAGATCGCTCAAGGCGGGGATGCGCCGGCCGATCGCGCACGCCGATACGTCGGCCATGAGCACCCTGACTCCCCGTCGTCGAGCGTCCTCCCCGCAGACCGCCGCCCTGTGGGCCCGCTACGACGCGTCCCGCGACCCGGCCATCCGGGACCGCCTCGTCCTCTCCCTGTCCCCGCTGGTCAAGTACATCGTCTACCGCAAGGCGCGCGAGATGCCCGCGCGCTGCGAGATCGAGGACTTCCTCTCGGTCGGCCTCGAGGCGCTGATCCAGTCGATCGACCGCTACGACCCGAGCAAGGGCGCGACGCTCGAGCAGTACGCCTGGACGCGCATCCACGGCGCCGTGCTCGACGAGCTGCGCCGCGGCGACTGGGCGCCGCGCTCGGTCCGCCGCTGGGAGCGCGACATCGACAAGGCCGCGGCCGAGTTCGCCACGCTGCACGGCCGCCGGCCGACCACGGAGGAGCACGCCGACGCGCTCGGCATTCGCGCCGACGAGCTGCGCCGCCGCCGCCACGACCTGCTGGTCGCCGACGTCGCCTCGCTCAACGCCCCGGTGGCGGGCGACGACGAGCTGGGCATCGAGCGCGTCGACACGCTCGCCAACGAGGACGCGCGCAGCGACCCGCTGTTCGCCGCGGCGACGACCGAGGCCAAGGAGAAGTTCCGCGCCGCCTTCGCCGCGCTGCCCCAGCGCGAGCGCGAGGTCGCCGTGATGCTCTACGTCAACAACCTCACCCTGGCCGAGATCGGCAAGGTCCTCGGCGTCTCCGAGAGCCGCGTCTGCCAGATCCACGGGCAGATGAAGCGGACGCTGCGCTCGATGCTCAGCTCGGACGCCGAGCTGTTCGCGCACGTCGCCTGACGCTCCGCGCGTCGCCCGGCCGCGGGCCCGGCGACGGCTCACTTCTCGGGGATGCGCCGCGCGGCGTCGGCCGCGGCGGCCGCCGAGGCGGCGTTCTCCTCCTTGACCGCCGTCCAGATCTCCTCGCGGTAGACGGGCACCGAGCGCGGCGCCGCGATCCCGAGGCGGACGCTCGACCCGCTGACCTCGATCACCTCGACGACGATCTCGTCGCCGAGCATGATCTTCTCACCCGTCTTTCGCGTGATGATGAGCACGAGGCCCTCTCGTTCCTCGGTGGGGCATCCACCTTATCCGCCCTCAACCGCCGTAGGTGCGCCGCCGGTGGCGCGGGCGAGCACAATGTGACGATGGCCGTCCCGGTCGGCACTCTCCTCAACGGGCGCTACCGCCTCGACGCCGTGATCGGCACCGGGGGGATGTCGACCGTCTACCTGGCCTTCGACACGGTCCTCGAGCGCCGCGTCGCGATCAAGGTCATGCACCGCGAGATCGCCTCGGACTCCGACCAGCTCGAGCGCTTCCGGCGCGAGGCGCGCGCGGTCGCGCAGCTCAACCACCCGCACGTCGTCGGCGTGATCGATGCCGGCGACGACGGCGGCAACCCCTACATCGTCTTCGAGTACGTCGAGGGCGAGACGCTCAAGGACCGCATCCGCCGCAACGGCCGCCTGACGATCCCCGAGGCGATCGCCTACGCGATCGAGATCGCGCGCGCGCTCGGCGCCGCGCACGACCACTCGATCGTCCACCGCGACGTCAAGCCCCAGAACGTGCTCGTCGACGAGGAGGGCACGGCCAAGGTCACCGACTTCGGCATCGCCCGCACGCTCGACCAGGAGGGCCTGACCGCCGACGGCCGCGTGCTCGGCACGACCGACTACGTCTCGCCCGAGCAGGCGCTCGGCCACCCGGTCACCGGGCAGTCGGACATCTACTCGCTGGGCGTCGTGCTGTTCGAGATGCTGACCGGCGACGTGCCGTTCCACGGCGAGAACCCGGTCGCCGTGGCGATGCGCCACGTGCGCGAGGAGGTCCCCGACCTGCAGCTGCGCCGCCCCGAGGCGTCGAGCGCGCTCGCCGCCGTCGTCGAGCGCGCGACCGACAAGGACCTCCCGCGCCGCTACGGCCGGGCCTCCGAGCTGATCGCCGACCTCGAGGAGGTGCTGACGATCGAGACCGCGCGGGCGGGCGCGATCACCGGCGAGGCGACGGCGGTGCTGCGCACCGTGCCGCGGCGCTCGCGGCGGCGCGTGCCGCTGCGGGCGCGGGTCAAGCCGATGACGCTGGCGCCGCTGCTGGCGCTCGTCGCCGCGGCGGTCGTCGTCGTCGTGCTGCTCGCCGCCGACAAGACGCACCGCGGCACCGGGCCGACCGCGGACGGCGGCCAGGCCTCCGCGTCGGCCAGCGTGTCGTTCGTGCGCCTCGCCGGCGACGCGGCGACCGCCTACGACCCGCTCGGCGGCGACGGCGAGAACGACGCCGAGGCGTCGGCGGCGGTCGACCGCGACCCGGGCACGTACTGGTCGACCGAGCACTACTACGACGGGCTCGGGCCGAAGGGCTCCAAGGCCGGCGTCGGCATCTACGTCGACGCGGCGCCGAGCGCGCGCGGCGTGCGCCTGGAGATCACCTCGCCGACGCCCGGCTGGGGCGGCGCCGTCTACGTCGCCGACGGGCCCTCGGTGCCGCGCACGCTGCCCGACCCCGGCTGGAGGCGCGCGGGGACGATCGCCGACGCCACGCGCGACCAGGTCGTGCCGCTGACGACCGGCGGGGCGCCGCACCGCTACTACCTCGTGTGGATCACGAAGGTGCCCGCCGGCGGCGCCGTGCGGATCTCCGAGATCGAGCTCTACCAGCGCAGCGACTGAGCGCGGCGGTGGCGCTCGATGCCGATCCGGCAGAGGCGCTCGAGCAGGTCCGGGTAGGCGACCCCGCCGGCCTCCCAGAGCTTGGCGTAGACGCTCGTCGGCGTCTGGCCCGGCATCGTGTTGAGCTCGTTGAGCAGCACGTCGTCGCCGGAGACGAAGAAGTCCACCCGCGCCAGGCCGCTGCAGCCGGCGAGCGCGAACGCGGCGACGGCCAGCTCGCGCACGCGCTCGCGCGCGGCGGCCGAGACGCGCGCCGGGACGACGAGCTCCATGCCGCCCTCGGTGTACTTGGCCTCGTAGTCGTACCAGCCCGCGCCCGCCCGCAGGACGATCTCGCCGGGCTCGGAGGCCTGGGGCGCGTCCTCCGGCCCCAGCACCGAGCACTCGACCTCGAGGCCCGGCGCGTGCGCCTCGACGATCACGCGCGCGTCGTGGGCGAGCGCCTCGCGCACGGCGGGCGCGAACGCGGCGGGCTCGTCGACGCGCACGATCCCCACCGACGAGCCCAGGCGCGCCGGCTTGACCCAGCACGGCAGCCCGACGACCTCCGGGTCGGTCTCCTCGGTGGCGCGCGCGTAGGCCACCTGCGGCATCCCGGCCCGGGCCATCAGGTCCTTGAGCAGGAGCTTGTCGATGCAGATCGCGCTCGCCGTGACGCCGGAGCCGACGTACGGGACGCCGACCACCTCGAGCGCGCCCTGCACGGAGCCGTCCTCGCCGTAGGGGCCGTGCAGCACGGGGAAGGCGACGTCGGCGCCCAGCAGCCCCCGCTCCGGACGCAGCGCGATCTCCTCGCCGCCGGCGCGCCAGACGCCGTCGCGGCCGATGTCGACGAGGACGACGTCGTGGCCGGCCGCCGCCAGGCCGTCGGCGACGGCGCGGCCGCCCGCGAGCGAGACCTCGTGCTCCGACGAGCGCCCGCCGCGCAGCACCGCGACCCTCATGGGGTCGTCGGCGTCGGCGGCAGCGGCGTGGTGGGCACGGTCGTGGCCGGGGTCGTCGGCGTCGGCGTCGCGTCGCAGCCGACGACCAGGAACACGGTCGCCCCGCGCGAGCGCTTCTCGTCGGGCTGGGGCGTCTGGCGCACGACGAGGCCCGCCTGCGACGGGTCGGGCGGCGGCTCGCAGCGCTGGCGCACGACCGGCACGAAGTTGCCGCTCGAGCCCAGCTGCGCGCTCGCCTCGGCGACGGTCTGGCCGGTGACGTCGGGCACCGCGACCTTCGTCGGCGGCGCGGCGATCGTCAGCGTGATCGTCGACCCCTCGGGGCGGCTCGCGCCCGCCGGCGGGTCCTGCTTGAGCACGGTGTCCTCGGGCTGGTCGGACTCCTTGGTCACGGTCTTGACCTGGAAGTTGGCGGCGTGCAGGTCGGCCGTCGCCTGGTCGAGCGTCTTGTCGCCGACATCCGGCACGGGCGAGACCTGCGGCCCGCTCGAGACGTACATCGTCACGACGAAGCCGGCGAACGACGCCGTCCCGCCCTCCGGGCTGGTCGAGATCACGTGGTCCTTGGCGACCTTGTCGTCGGCGCGGTAGCGCGTCTGGACCTTGAAGCCCCGGTGCCGGAGGGCCTTCGCGGCGGCCGCCCTGCCGAAGTCGGTCACGTCCGGCACCTGCACGTTGGCCTGCCCGCCGGAGACCGTCAGCACGACCGTGCTGCCCTCGTCGACCGAGGCGCCCGCGGGCGGGTCCTGCGAGAGCACCTGGTTGCGCGGCTGGTCGCTCTGCTCGGAGGTCGTCTCGACCTCGAGGCCGTCGGCGTGCAGCACCTGCGACGCACGCGTGGCGTCGCGGCCGACGACACCGGGCACGCGCACCTTGCTCGGCTGCGTGAGGAGCACGACGGCGACGACCGCCGCGGCCGCGAGCAGCACGCCCAGCAGCGCGAGCCACGGCCAGCGCCGCCTGGTGCGCGGCGGCGCCGGGGGCAGCGGGCCCGGCGGCATCGACTCCGCCCACAGCTCCTCGCTCATCGGCCGCGCGTGCGAGGTCGACGGCGGCGGCGCGTCGTAGGCGACGAGCGGCGCGGCGAACGCCGCCGTGTCCTCGGAGACGGCGCCCACGCCGGCGGCGGCGACGCCCGCCTCGATCGTGTGCTTGGCGTCGTCGAGCGCGGCGATGAACGCGTCGGCGTCGGCGTAGCGGTCGGCCGGCTCCTTGGCCAGGGCGCGCAGGACGACCGCCTCCAGCACGGGCGGGATGCCGGGCGTCAGCTCGGACGGCGGCACCGGCCGCTCGTTGACCTGCTTGAGCGCGATCGAGACCGGGCTGTCGCCGTTGAACGGGACCTGCCCGGTGAGCATCTCGTAGAGCACGATGCCGATCGAGTAGAGGTCCGACTGGGGCGTGACCGGGCGCCCCTGCGCCTGCTCGGGCGACAGGTACTGCGCGGTCCCCATGATCGACCCGGTCTGCGTCATGTCCGACGCGCCGGCGCGCGCGATGCCGAAGTCGGTGACCTTGGCGCGGTCCTCCTCGTCGACGATGACGTTGTGCGGCTTGAGGTCGCGGTGGATCACGCCGCGCCGGTGGGCGAAGCGCGCGGCGCGCAGGATCTGCTGGGCGATGTCGATCGCGCGCAGCGGCTCGATCGGCCCCTCCGAGAGCACGATCTGCTTGAGCGTGCGGCCGTCGACGTACTCCATCGCGATGTACGAGGTGCCGTCCCACTCGCCGCGGTCGTAGACGGCGACGACGTTCTGGTGCTGGAGCGCGGCGGCGTGCGAGGCCTCGCGGCGGAAGCGCTCGACGAACTCGTCGTCTTCGGCGAAGCGGCCGTAGAGGATCTTCAGCGCGACGCGGCGGCCGAGCTGGGTGTCGTCGGCGCAGTACACGTCGGCCATCCCGCCCGAGCCGAGCAGCGCGACGATCCGGTAGCGGCCGTCGACCATCGTCCCCGCGGCGAGGCCCCTCACTTGAGCAGCTCCTGCATGACGCGCTTGGCGATCGGCGCGGCGTCGGTGCCGCCGTAGCCGCCCTTGACGTTCTCGATCGTGACGGCGACCGCGATGCGCGGATGGTCGGCCGGCGCGAAGGCGATGAACCACGGCTGCGTGATGTTGCGCGACGGGTCCTTCTGCGCCGTGCCCGTCTTGCCGGCCACGTCGATGCCCTCGAGCGCCGCGGCGGTGCCGGTCCCCTCCTTGACCACGTGCTTCATCATCTCGCGGACCTCGGTTGCCGTGCGGCGCGTCATCACCCTGCCGATCTCCTCGGGCTCGATCGTTCGCACCGTCCGCCCGTCGTCGTCGACGATCTTCGCACCCATGTGCGGGCGCATCAGCACGCCCCCGTTCGCGACCGCGGACGCCACCATCGCCATCTGCAGCGGCGTCACGAGCAGCTTCTCCTGGCCGATGCCGACGCGCCCGATGTCGACGTAGCGCGAGGTCGGGTCGCGGATCGCGCCGGAGGAGGTGTGCACGCCGCTGCTGGCGCGCTCGCCGCGCGGCAGGTCGACGGCCACCGGGCGGTCGAAGCCGAGGCGCTCCATGTAGCGCTTCAGCGTCGGCTTGCCGACCTGCTCGGCGACCTGCGCCCAGTAGGTGTTGACCGAGTGCGTCAGCGCGGTGTCCATGTCGATGCTCCCGTAGGACTCCCCATCGTCGTTGTCCAGCGGCACGCCCGAGATCGGGATGCCGGTCTTGCCCGACAGGCGCGACTGGGGCGTGAACCTGCCGGAGTCCAGCGCCGCGATCGCGGTGACGACCTTGAACGTCGAGCCCGGCGGGTACAGGCCCTGCGTGGCGCGGTCGAGCAGCGGCGCGCCGGAGCGGCGCCGCAGCGCGGCGAACGCCTTGCGGTCGCCGGCGTCCTGCGGGTCGTAGCTCGGGTACTGGGCCATCACCTTCACGGCGCCGGTCGACGGGTCGAGCGCGACGACGGCGCCCGGGCGGCCGGCGAGCAGGCTCTCCGCGAGGCGCTGCGCCGCCGGGTCGAGCGTCGTGATCAGGTCGTCGCCGACGACGCGCTTGCCGCGCAGCTCGTCGAGGATCGAGCGCAGCCCGTTGTCCTCGCCGCTGAGCTCGCCGTTGTAGGCGGCCTCCAACCCGGTGCGGCCCGGGTCGACGAACGCGTAGCCGAGCGGGTTGGCGAACAGCTTCGCGGCCGAGGTGTACGAGCGCCGCCAGGTCTCGGCGCCGGACTTCACCGAGCGCGCCAGCAGCGTGCCATCGTCGGCGCGGATGCGGCCGCGGCGGATGCGCTCCTGCTCGAGCAGGTCGCGCGCGTTCTTGGGGTTGTCGCGCAGCGCCTCGGCGGTGAACACGGTGTTCCAGCTCGTCTTGAAGATCAGCGCGAGCATCAGCAGGACCACGAGGCCGAACAGTCGCCGGATCGGGGCGTTCACCCGCGGACCGCCTCGCGGCGCGCGCGGTCGGAGACGAGCAGCAGCAGGGCCAGCAGGATGAAGTTGGCGACGATCGACGAGCCGCCGTAGGACACGAACGGCAGCGTCACGCCGGTCAGCGGGATCAGCTTCGTCACGCCGCCGACGATCACGAAGACCTGCAGCGAGAAGACCGTCGTCAGCCCGGTCGCCAGCAGCTTCGAGAACGAGTCGCGCGCCAGCGTCGCGATCTTGAAGCCGCGCTGCGCGACGAGCAGGAAGACGCAGATCAGGCCCGCCGCGCCGGCCAGCCCGAGCTCGTCGGCGATCACCGCGTAGATCAGGTCGGTCTGCGCCGCCGGCAGCAGGTGGTAGGAGCCGGAGCTGACGATCGCCTGGCCGAAGCCACGGCCGAAGACGCCGCCGTCGGCCTGCGCGAACAGCGACTGGGCGATCTGGTAGCTGCCGCCCTGGGCGTCGTAGAGCCTGTCGTCGAACGGGTTGCGCCAGGCGTCGATGCGGGCGCTGACGTGCGGCACGTGCGTGCCGACGAAGTACGCGCCGAGCGCGAACAGCACGACGCCGACGACGACGAACGACGCGCGGTCGGTCGCCACGTAGAGCACGGCGAGGAAGCCGCCGAAGAACATCAGCGACGTGCCGATGTCGCGGATCAGGAACAGCTCCAGCAGCGCCGCCCCGAAGACCACCGCGAGCGGGCCGAAGTGCTTGAGCGGCGGGATCGTCAGGCCCGCCACGCGGCGCGCGCCGATCAGCATCACCTGGCGCGTGTCGCGCAGGTAGCTGGCGACGAAGACGACGATCGCGATCTTCGAGAACTCGCCCGGCTGGAACGAGATCGGGCCGATCTTGACGCCGAGGTTGGCCCCGTTGACCGGCGCCTTGATGCCGGGCATCAGCGGCAGCAGCAGAAGCGCGATGCCCGCCAGCGCGATCGTGTAGCGGTAGCGCTCGAGCGCCATGTAGTCGCGCAGCAGGACGATCGTCGCCCCGAACGCGACCAGGCCGATGACGAACCACTGCGCCTGCTGGCGCGCGAGGTCCTCGTCGAGCCGGTAGATCATCACCAGCCCGAAGCAGGCCAGCAGCGCCACGAGCGGGAACAGGTAGGGGTCCGCGTCGGGCAGCGTGACGCGGATGATCAGGTGGGCGGCCAGGCACAGCGCGAGGAACAGCGCCCCGTAGCCGAGCGACCCGTTGGAGAGCACGTTGTCGCGCTCGACGAAGACCGCCGTGAAGCCGCCGGTGACGAGCAGCGACGACGGGACGAGCGCCAGCAGCTCGCGGTTGCGCGCGCTCATCGGCCGCCGACCTGCCCGAGCTCGAGCGCCCGCGCGAGGTCGCGCGCGTCGTCGCTGGAGCGCAGCTGGTGGTCGAGCAGCTCGCGGCGGCGCGACGCGGGGAGCTGGGCGGCGGTCAGCCCCGTGACGTACTCGGTGCTGTAGAGCCTGATGCCGGCCGGCAGCTCGTAGGGCAGCCCCTTGAAGACGGCGACCGAGCCGTCCGACGTGAGACCGAGGAAGAAGACCGCCTGGTTGGCCAGGTACGCGCCGCCGCAGATCGGCACGCGCAGAACGAGCGCGACGACGAGCGGCCCGAGCCAGCGGCGCCTGCGGCGCCGCGCGGGCCGGTCGCGGCGCGGCATCCGCGGCGAGAGTCGCCGCGACGGCGCGGGCGCGGGGGACGGCGCCGCGACGATCGGGCCCGCCATCTCGCGCGACGGCGCGGGCCCCGCCCGCTCGGCCACGGCCAGCGCGGCGCGGACCTCGGCCGCGGTCGGGCCGGCGACGATCGCCGTGTGCTGCTCGTCCGCCGCCGGCGCGGCGCCGACCTCCTCGAGGCGGAAGAGGACGACGGTGATGTTGTCGCGGCCGCCCGCCGCGTTGGCGGCGTCGACGAGGTCGCGCGCCGCGCCGGCGAGCGTGGCGGCCGCGGCGATCGTCTCGGCGACCTGCGCCTCGCCGACCATCGAGGTCAGGCCGTCCGAGCAGATCAGGAAGACGTCGCCGTCGCGGGCGCCGACGCTCATCCGGTCGACCTCGACCTCGGGCTCGGGCCCGAGCGCGCGCGTGATGATCGAGCGCTGCGGGTGCTCGTCGGCCTGCTCGGGCGTGAGCTTGCCCTGGCGGACGAACTCCTCGACGAGCGAGTGGTCGTTGGTCAGGCGCTCCATCGCGCCGTCGCGCAGCAGGTAGGCGCGGCTGTCGCCGACGTGGGCGATCGCGACCGCGTCCTCGCCGACGTAGGCGACCGTCACGGTCGTGCCCATGCCCGCCAGGCCGGCGTCGCCGACCGACAGCTCGTGGACGCGCGCGTTGGCCGCCGCGACCAGCCCGGCGAGGCGCTCCTCGTCGGGCCGTGCGGGGCCCGACGCCTCGGCGAGGCCGGCCGACAGTACCTCGATCGCGGCGCCCGAGGCCACCTCGCCGGCCTGCGCGCCGCCCATCCCGTCGGCGACGGCGAACAGCGGCGCGCGCGCGAAGAAGGCGTCCTCGTTGGCCCGGCGCTGGCGGCCGGTGTCGGTGCGCTCGCAGTGCTCGGCGACGCGCAGCATCGTCAGCGGTCGTAGTAGGTGAACTCGCTGTCGCCGATGCGCAGCCGGTCGCCAGGGTGCAGCGGCGCCGGGCCGGCGAGCAGCTCCTCGTTGAGGTAGGTGCCGTTCGTCGAGCCGAGGTCCTCGATGACCGTCACGGCGCCCTGCCGGGAGATGCGCGCGTGCAGCGAGGAGGCGAACGGGTCCAGCAGGCGGATCTCCGCGCGGTCGCCGCGTCCCAGCAGCGCGCCGCCCGACAGGTCGTACTCCATCCCGGGCTCGTGGCCGGGCGCGCGCTCGACGACGAGCCGTGGCTCGGCGCCGACCGCGGCGGCGGCGCCGTAGAGCCCGGTCGCCTCGCCGTCGGAGGCGAACGAGTCGCCGAGGCGGCCGTCGGCGCGCGCCGCCGACGGCGAGCCGCGCAGGTCCTTGAGCGAGCTGCGCGAGATCCACAGCAGGAACAGGTAGAGGACCGCGAGGAAGCCGAACTTCAGCGCGACCGAGACCGGCTCCGCCATCAGGCCGCCTCGAGGCGCGCATCGACGGTGCCCAGCGCGATGTGGTCGCCGGGCGCGATCTCGGTCGCCCCGGTCACCTCGTGGCCGTTGACGCGCACGCCGTTGGTGGAGCCCAGGTCGGCGATCGTCCAGCCCGCCCCGGCCGGCCGGATCTCGGCGTGCCGGCGCGACACGTTCGCGTCGGAGAGGACGATGTCGCAGTCGCGGCTGCGCCCGACGACCGCGCCCGTGGGCCCGACGGCGTGGCGGCGGCCCTCGACGACGAGCACGACCCGCACGGCTCGCGCCGCCTCGATCGGCGCGCGCAGGCGGTCGGCCGCCGAGTAGATCATCGTGCTGCCGTGGTCGGCCAACGCCGCGCCCTCCTCGCCGTCGACCCTGACCGTCCGCGCCTGGATGCCGAACACGCCCAGCGACAGGCGCTCGTCGGTGCGGAAGGAGATCTGC
This sequence comes from Solirubrobacteraceae bacterium, assembly GCA_035547175.1. GTDB lineage: Bacteria > Actinomycetota > Thermoleophilia > Solirubrobacterales > Solirubrobacteraceae > BP-464. Next base: position 493 of record DASZVK010000328.1, on the reverse strand, counting down.
GGGCGCGAGACGAGCGCCAGGCGCTCGCGGCGCGCGTGCTCGAGCAGGTAGGCGCAGAGCTCGTCTACGACCTCGTGCTCGACGCCGTCGTAGCGCGCGCGGTCCTCGGGCGAGAGCCAGACGACGTACTCGTTGGGCGCGTACGTGCGCGAGACCGAGACCGTGCGGTGCTCGTCCATCTCCTTGGCGAGCCTGCGCGCGAGCTCGACCGGGCGCACCTCGGAGCGGAACACGCGACCGAACGTGCCCTCGACCAACCCGGCGATCTTCTCTTCGAGGTTCCTGAGGACCGACATCCCTGGGCGTCCCTACCCGCGTGCGTATGGCCATGCTAGGGAGTCCCCCGACGCAGGGCGGGCGCTACTCCCCGCGCGCGAGCGCGCGCCCGGCGAACGCCGCCAGCGCGCCGAGCGCCGCGGCGGCGACCAGGCCGCGCGGCTCGGTCGCGCCCGCCCCGTGGGCGATCGCGCGCGTGACCAGCGCGAGGCCGGCC
>DASZVK010000327.1:0-19617 GCA_035547175.1 Solirubrobacteraceae bacterium | reverse complement strand
ACATCGGCTTGGAGCGATTCACGACCGCCCAGACCTTCCTTGAGGCGGTCCTCGCTGCGATCTGCGCGCCGCTCGACATCGAGATCAGCCGGCTCATCAGCGACGGCGGACGCGAGCGGCTGGTTCTCGGGTCCGGCGGCGTCGCCCGCGACTACCTCTACCTCGTCCAGAGCGCACTGCGCGGCGCGACCGAACGGGAGTCCAACCCGTCGCGACCGCACAATCGGATCACGGCGGAGGACGTGAACGAGGCCGCCGCGAACCTCGCGCAGCAGAAGCAGGATGACCTCGCGCTCGACGTTGGCGAGGGCGCAGACGCGCTGCGCGAGCGACTCAGCGACATCGTGAAGTTCTGCCTCGACGTGAACGGAACCAACGTCTTCCTCGTGGAGGGACCGCGGCTCCAGGAGGAAGACTGGGGCAAGCAGATCCAGGGCCTCGCCGATCTCCGGCTGCTTCACAGCTTCGGCGGTCTGTCGGTCCAGACCGGCAACTACCGCGGACGTCGCTTCATCGGGTTCACCCTCGACTTGAGCAACTACACGGGCACGCGGTCTGAACGCATTCGGCAGATCGCGTTCTGGAAGACCGATGGCAAGCAAGACGCCCGGCGCGCACAACTGATCTATGAGCCTGGGGCGTCCGACCGCCCTCCTGTCAAGCGGGTCGCTGCGCCGACCGGAGATGAGGCCCTGTTCGACACCGAGCCGCCGGATGAGGAGCTGCCGGGCGAGTGGACCCAGACGACGATCGAAGACCTCCTGCCCAAGACCAGCAGCTCTGCCCGATAGATCAACCTCCACAGCGCCGATTGCTGAATCCTGCGTACGGAGAGCAGCGCGCGATGCTTGACCGCCCGGTGCCCAACGTCGACAGGCAGCTCTCGGACTACCTCGCGGCGAACGAGTCCTGGAAGCGCACGCTTCGCCTCCGACTTCGCACGGACGCACTCCTCCGCCAGGGCGGGGGTCGTCAGCAAGCTCGCAAGCAGGCGCAACTTCTCGAGGACGCCCGCGTCCAGGTTCGCGAACAGATGCGCTCGCAGCGACGACGCGCGTTTCGGGGGGAGGTCAGCGTCTCGGTGACGATCTTCGCTCGCGGAGTCGCGGAGCCCCCGAGCGCCCCGAAGACCATCAAGCGATACCTCGACGCGCTGATCGGACTCGCGTACCGCGACGACGAGCAGGTCGCCCATCTTGAGGTCCGGCGCTGGGCGAGCGACCACCCTCACTTTCGAGGACGAGCAGCCACGGAGAGCGAGCCAGGCGAAGACAAGTCACCCGTGGTTTCGATCGAGATCACGCCACTCCGCGTCTATGTCGCCGACTACGACCGAGCCTTCCTGGGCTCGCCGTGGGAGCAAAAGGACGATCCATTTGTCGACGATCACCTGGACTACTGGCTTCGGGATAGGGAGGCCGATGTCGCCGGGCAAGGTCCGTACGCGGCCATGGACGAGGACCAGCGCGTGACGCTCAGGAACCTCCGCGAGCGCATGATCAGCCGCGCGCTCTCCGAACGCATCCTTCACCGACACCCAGATCCGTGGGATCGGCCAGGGCCTCGCCCGCTCGCCTGGCTCGGCGACCTTGCACCCTCCACTCCGACGGCGATGGGCCGTCGAGCCGACCTCCCCGGCGAGTTCTGGCTACCGAGTCCCGCAAGAGGCTCATGGGCGACTGCCGTTCGCCGTCGCATGGCTGAGCACCAGCGCAAGTGGGACAACGAATGGGGCGCATTGCCCGCCGCATTCGACGAGCCGCTCGCCGTCGACATTGCAGCCCACGGCGACGCAGGTCGACACCGCGATATCGACAATCTCGCAAGCCCAATCCTTGCCGCGTTCGAGGAGGTCTACTGCGCCGGCCGGCGCGGCACCGTCGTCAGCTACCGCGCCTACAGAACCGAGGAGGTGGCGTCCGGGGTGCGGATCATCGTGATGCGCGGACACCGGCTCCGAGAGCTTGAGGACGCGATCAACGACGCGCGGCAGCGCGCCCTCGAGCGCGGACCCAACGACTGACTGCGCCTTGCCGTAGCGGGCAGAGATTCGGAACTTCTGCCCGCTCCGATCAGCCGCCCGGCGCGATCCCGAGAAACGCCCGACCCGCCGATCCCCAGCAACCGCCGTACAATCCCCTCTCCCCTGAGGGCGCGTAGCTCAGTGGGAGAGCGCTCGCCTCACACGCGAGAGGTCGCTGGTTCGAAACCAGCCGCGCCCACTGCCGAAGACTGAGCGACTTCCTGGGAAGCGTTGGGCTTGGTCTTACGTTTGGACGGGACCATGTCGCCATGACCTCTCGTGATGGCGCTTCCTCTGTTCCGGGTCTCGCGCGGCGCGTCGGCCGCCGGCTACTGCGGCTCCCGGTCATCGTTCTCGTCGTCGTCGTGCTCGTCGGCGGCGGGACGGCGACCGGGCTGGCGCTGGCGCAGTCGGCTCCGGTCGGCAGCGGCGTCGTGGTGATCAACGTGCGCTCCTCGTACGGCGCCGGCGCCGGCACCGGCATGGTTCTGACCTCCTCGGGCGAGGTGCTGACCAACAACCACGTCATCGAGGGAGCGAGCTCGATCCGCGTCGTCGTCCCGCAGACCGGGAAGCGCTACACGGCCAAGGTCGTCGGCTACGACGTCACCCACGACGTCGCCCTGCTGCAGATGCAGGGCGCGCCGAACCTCAAGGCCGTGACGGTCGGCGACTCGGCGTCGCTGAAGGTCGGCCAGAAGGTGACCGCCAAGGGCAACGCCGGCGGGACCGGCTCGCTGACGACCACGAGTGGCAAGGTGACCGCGCTCGCGAGGTCGATCACGGTCCAGGACGACAACGGCGGGAGCTCCCGGCTGACGGGGTTGATCGAGACCGACGCGAACCTGCAGCCCGGCGACTCCGGCGGGCCGCTGCTCGACTCCGCCGGCAGGGTGATCGGGATGGACGCCGCCGGCGAGGTCGGCCACGGCTACGGGCTGCAGGCCGACCAGAGCAGCGACGGCTACGCGATCCCGATCGGCCGCGCGATCTCGATCGTCAAGCAGATCGAGGCGGGCAGGGCGTCCTCGACCGTCCACGTCGGCGAGACCGCGTACCTCGGTGTCGTGGTCACCGACCAGGCCGACGGCACGGGCGCCGCGATCGCCGCGGTGATGCCGGACGAGCCGGCGGCCGCCGCCGGCCTCACCGCCGGCGACGTGATCACCGCGATCGCCGGGCACTCCGTGACCACCGCCTCGCAGCTCGGCTCGCTGCTGCTGCGCCAGAGCGCCGGCGCCCACGTCACGGTCTCCTACCAGGACCAGCTCGGGCAGAGCCAGACGGCGACCGTCACGCTGGGCAGCGGGCCTGCGCAGTAGGCCGGCCGGCGCGGCAGGACCCGAGAGCGGCGGGCTCCACGCCCGGCGTCTGTCATCGTCATGGCATGGGGAGGCCCGGCTCCTGAGCCCGCGCGGCGCAGCTCGCGACAGCGGCGTGCCCGGCGAGGCGCCGGCGCCCGCCGACGCGCTCGTGATCTTCGGGATCACCGGAGACCTCGCGCGGAAGATGACGTTCCGGGCGCTCTACCAGCTCGAGCGCCGCGGCCTGCTGCGCTGCCCGGTCGTCGGCGTGGCGATCGAGGACTGGGACGCCGACCGCCTGCGCGAGCACGCCCGGGCGGCGATCGCCGCGACCGGCGAGCGCGTCGACCGGCGCGTGCTCGCGCGCCTGGCGCGGCGGATGTCCTACGTGCAGGGCGACTTCTCCGACCCGGCGACGTACGCGCGCGTCGGCGAGGCGCTCGGCGACGCCCGCCGTCCCGTCTTCTACCTGGAGGTCCCTCCGGACCTCTTCGCGACGGTGGTGGCCGGGCTCGACCGCGCCGACCTGCTGCCCGCGGACGCCCGCGTCGTCGTCGAGAAGCCCTTCGGCCACGACCTCGCGTCGGCGCGCGCCCTGGCGCGCGAGCTCCATCGGCACGTGGACGAGTCCCAGCTGTACCGGATCGACCACTTCCTCGGGAAGATGGGCCTCGACGAGATCCTCTACCTGCGGTTCGCGAACACGATGATCGAGCCGGTCTGGAACCGCCACCACGTCGCGGCGGTCCAGATCACCCTGGCCGAGCGGTTCGGCGTCGGCGACCGCGGCCACTTCTACGACCGGGTCGGCGCGCTGCGCGACGTCGTCGTCAACCACCTCCTGCAGACCCTCGCCGTCGCGGCGATGGAGGCCCCGTCCGCCCGCGACCCGGCAACGATCCAGAGCGCCAAGCTCGCCGTCCTGCGGGCGATGCCCGACGCCGACGTCGCGAGCTACGTGCGCGGCCAGTACGAGGGCTACGACGGCATCGAGGGGGTCTCCCCCGGCTCGACGACCGAGACCTACGCCGCCCTGCGGCTGGAGATCGACAACTGGCGCTGGGCGGGCGTGCCGTTCTTCATCCGCACGGGCAAGCGCCTCCCGGTGACGCAGACCGAGCTGCGCATCGTCTTCCGCCACCCGCCGCGGCTCGGCTTCCTCCCCGAGGGCCACCGGCCGTCGGCATCGAGCCAGCTCGTCGTCAGGATCGACCCCACGACCGGGGTCCGCATCGTCCTCGGCGCGCGGACCGCCGACGCCTCGACGCAGGCGATCGAGCTCGACATGGAGTTCGCCGACGAGGGCGGCGAGGCCCCGCCCCCGTATGAGGTGCTCCTGCACGCCGCGATGGAGGGCGACGGCACCCACTTCGCCCGCCAGGACGGCGTCGAGGAGGCCTGGAGGATCGTGACGCCGCTGATCGAGCGCCCGCCCGCCGCGCAGGCCTACCCACAGGGCTCGTGGGGGCCCAAGGCGGCCGACGAGCTCGTCGCTGGCCACGGCTCGTGGCACCGCCCCTGGCTCGCGCCGCGGCCTCGAAGCGACCGGCAACGGCGCTGACGGGAGGGCCCTGCCCGGCGGGCAGATCGCCGGGCAGGCCTCCGTGTGGCGACGTTCGCCCGGCTCAGCCCTTCTTGGAGAGCCTGCCGTCCGGCTGCAGCGCTCCCCAGAAGCCGAAGCTGTCGGTGAGGTGGTCGCCGACGACCTGCCCGGCCTTGGTGTCGGCGACGTAGTAGTACAGCGGCAGGCCGTCGTAGGTGACCTGCTTGGAGCCGTCCTTGCGCGTGGTCAGCCCGATCAGCTTGGCCTTCGCCTGGCCGGTCGCCCTGGGCTTGTGCTTGGCCAGCACGGGCGGCCAATCGATCGCACACGCGCCGTAGCACGTGCTCTTCTTGGCGTGATGCTTGGTCGACCGCTCGTCGGGACGGAAGAAGTACAGCGTCCGATTCGAAGCGCCGGTGATCACGACGCCGTCGGGCGTCTTGTGCGTCCCGATCGTCGACACGGTGCCGCCGGCCGCCTCAGCGGCTCCGGGCAGCGCGACGGTCGCGATCGCGGCGCACGCCGCGATGATGGTGGAGCGACGCATCCGTCGATTCCTCCTTCGTTGGAACTTGTGACCGCACCTCCGGCCTCTCCCCACCAAGGACCGTAGAGGACCGGCGTCGTCGTCAGCCCCGGACGCCCGTCTCCGGCACGTCGGCGGCGCGCACGGAGACGACGTGCTCGGGGTTGACCGCGACCGGCCGTCCCGTATCTACGTCGGCCAGCCAGGCGAGCTGCATCAGCGCGCCGCGCGCCGCCGCCGTGATCGTCGCCTCGATCTGCTCGGGCGTGCCCTCGGCCCGGAGGCGCTCGCCGGTGACCATCGTCACCTCGGTGACCTCCATGCTCAGGGCTCGATCCGCGCGAGCGCGTGACGGAGCCGGTCCTGAGCGCGCTGGTGGGCACGCTCGAGCTCCCGCAGGCGCGTCATCGAGGTCGGGCGCGGCCCGTAGACCTTCGCTCGGTAGAGATCGAGCCGCTCGCCGGCGAAGCGCGCCTCGGCGCGCAGCTGCTCGATCGTGCGCGCGGACCCGGAGGGCTCGTCATGCGGTGACGCGTCGCGATCGCCCATGCGACGTGCTCAGGCGAACCGTCGTCGCAGGAGCCCCGAGCGGCAGAGCAGCCGATCGCCGCCGGCCCAACCGGCGAAGCACAGGCCGCCGACCGTGCCGGTCGCCGTCATCAGCACGCCGGCGGCGGCCGTCGCCGCCACCCCGCCGTGGCCGAGGATCAGCACGGCCGAGGCGGCGCCGATGCCGGGACCGAGCCCGACCGGGAGCTGCCCGAGCGTGACGACCGCGATCAGGACCGCGATCGCCTCGAGGACCGAGGCGTCGACGCCGACGGCGTGCAGCAGCATCCAGTTGCGGGCGATCTGCGCAAGCACCGCGACGAGCACGAACGCCACGACGACGCCGCCCCGGCCCGGGGTGCGCAGGACCGCCAGGCCCTCCCAGAGCTCGCGCCCCTTGCGGATCGCGAGGCGACGCAATCCGATCCCTACGCCACCGACCAGACCGATCGCGAGCGCCGGCGCCCACCAGGGCAGGCCGAGCGGCCCGATCAACGTGAACGACGCGAGCGCAGCCAGCGCCGCCTCGACGATCAGGATCGGCAGCTCGGCGGCGACCAACGTCGCCACCTGCGGGCATCCCCCGGGAGCGGAGCGGCGCAGCGCGGCGATCCGCGCGGCGACCCCGAGCTGGCTGTTGACCACCCCGCCGAGCACCTGCATGCTCGACGCGCGGAACAGGACGCGCCGGTCGATCGTGCCGCCGGCGGCGGCGATCGTGCGGTGCCACGCCTCGCTGCGCGCGACCAGCGCCACGATCTGCAGCAGCGCGGCCCCGGCGAGCACCCACAGCGACGCGCTGTGCAGCGACGCCAGCAGCTGATGCCGCTTGCCGGCCAGGACGACGAGCAGCGCCATCCCGGCGATGAGCGAGCCGACGATCGTGAGTGTGCGCCCTCGGCGCATGCCGATGAGGCTGCGAGGCGGCCGGACGACCCGGCCGCCTCGAGGCGCCTCTAGAGCGCCGTCACGTTGACGGCCTTCGGGCCCTTGTCCCCCGCCTCGGCGTCGTAGGACACCTTCGCGCCCTCGGCGAGCGAGCGGTAGCCGTCGCCGACGATCCCCTGATGATGGACGAACAGGTCCTTGCCCGGCTCATCGGGGGTGATGAAGCCGAAGCCCTTCTCGTCGCTGAACCACTTCACGGTTCCTGTGGCCATTGTGTGTTACCTCCTGTGCGGCGAAACGCCGGAGGTGCTGATCAGCAACGGCTGCGAACGCGTGCACTTCGTGCGCCGGACCCCATGCCCGGCGGTGATCCGCGCACTGTAGCGTCTCCGCCCCGCCGCGCGCCGGCGGCGGACGCGCTCAGCGCTTGACGAGCCACATCGCGTTGGGGCCGGACCGCCCGACCTGGGCGAAGGACGGCACGAGCCGGCGCAGGCGATCGGCGTGCTCGCGGGCGAGGACGTGCACCGGGAGCAGCACCTCGAACGTCGGGTTGAAGGCCAGGAAGGCCTGCAGCAGGTACTGCTCGGCCCAGTAGTACTGCTCGCGCTCGATCCACTCGCGCGGGTAGTTCCAGGGCAGGAAGATGTCGTGGAAGTGCACGAGCACGCCGGGCGCGAGCTCGGGCAGCACCTCGAGGACGAGCCGGTTGACCTCGCCGCCGACCTTGACGGTGTGCGTCGTGTCGACGAACAGCACGTCGCCGGCCTCGAGCTCGCGGAACGCCTCCAGGGGCACGTCGGTGGCCGAGATCGGCCGCAGCGTGGTGGGCGGCGGCGGCTCGGGGCCGCCGAGGACCTGGGGCCGCGGATAGGGGTCGTAGGCGACGTGCTCGGTCGTCGCGCCGTCGGCGGCGTTGCGCCGGCAGGCGACGCCGATGAGCAGCGTGGTGAAGCCCGACCCGAGCTCCAGCACGCGGCGCGGCCGGCGGGCGCGGACGATCGCGTAGAGCAGCTCGCTCTCCACGGCCTCGTAGTTGTCGTTGAAGACGTAGAACTCGCCGGCCGGCCGAGGCCCGTGCAGCGGCAGGTCGAACTCGGCCAGGTACGGCGCGAGCTCGGACTCCACCCAGGCGAGCGCGCGGTCGACGCCGAGGTCCACGCCGGCCAGCGGGCTCTTGCGCTGCCACGTGTCGGGCGGGAGCTCCTCGACGTGCGGGACGGGGCTGTAGGGATCCCGGCGCACGAGGTCGTAGCGCCCGCGGCGCACGACCTCGATGCCCAGGCGCCGCGCGGTCCTCCGCGCCGCCTGCGCGCCGACGCCCCACGCGCGCGTCCTGACGCTCACGCGATCACGCTACCCCGTCGGGCCGTCGCCCGTCACCCCTAGCGCCCCGTGCCGGCCCGCCGGCGGCGCTCCACGGAGCGGGGCGCCGCCGGCGCGAGGCGCCGCCCGGCTCAGTACCACTTCCCCTTCGCGAAGCCGCCGAACGCGATCAGGCCGACGAGCGCGATGATCAGCCCGATCCAGAAGCTCCAGATGAGCATCACCACGACGCCGACGATGACGAGGATCCCGCCCGTCGAGATCCCGCCGATCCTGCCACCGCTTCCTGCCATGAGCCTCCCCTTTCCCGGCTTGACCGAAGCGACGCGCCGACCTCTGGCGAGCGTGGCGCGCCCGCGGTCGGGATCGTAGCCGGGCGCGGCCGTCGTTGCCGCATACTTCGCGGCCGATGGCGTTCGTGCCCCCGGCCCGCCACCTGCTCCGCGCCAAGGACCTCGCCGACGCGCGCTATGCCGATCCGCTGACGGTCGACGACATGGCGCGCGCCGCCGGACTGTCGCGCGCGCACTTCAGCCGCGAGTTCCGTCGCGCGTTCGGCGAACCGCCGCACTCCTACCTGCTCACACGCCGCCTCGAGCGCGCCGCGGCGCTGCTGCGCACCACCGATCGCTCGGTCGCCGACGTCTGCCTGTCGGTCGGCCTGTGCAGCGTCGGCTCGTTCACGTCGAGCTTCACGCGCGCCTTCGGGCGCTCGCCGAGCGCCTACCGGACGGCCTTCCCGCCGGCGTCGGCGCACGCGCGCGTGCCGAGCTGTGTGCTGCGGGCTCGTCTACGACCCGTGAACAGCACGTTTGGAGAAGACGGGACGACGTCGGCGGCCTAGCATCGCCGCGACCCCCATCGACCACCGGGAGGAGCCGATGATCCGCATCGCCACCGCGCAGCTCTGGGTCCACGACCAGGACGAGGCGCTCGCGTTCTACACCGAGAAGCTCGGCTTCGAGGTCCGCGTCGACGTGACCATGGAGGAGCTCGGCAACTTCCGCTGGCTCACCGTCGGCCCCGTCGGCCAGCCCGACATGTCGGTCGTCCTGATGCCGATCCCCGGCCCGCCGATGATGGACGCCGCCACCGCCGAGCAGGTCCGCGACGTCGTGGCCAAGGGCTTCGCCGGCACGGTCTTCCTGACGACCGACGACTGCCGCGCCTCCTACGAGGAGCTGCGCGCCCGCGGCGTCGAGTTCAGCGAGGCGCCCGAGGAGCGCCCCTACGGCATCGACGCCGGGTTCCGCGACCCGTCGGGCAACAGCATCCGCCTCACGCAGGTGCTGCCGCAGTTCGCCAGCGTCACGGCCTAGCGGCCGGCCATCACGTCGTCGAGGCTCGGCTCGTCCTCGTCGAGGCGCTCGGCGGGGGCGCCGGGCTGCTCGCGCTCCGGGTGACCGTCGCGCCGGCCGCGCCACCAGAGCGCGAGCAGGACGACCGCGACCGGCGCCACGTAGAGCAGGCTGTTGGTCCAGTGGCCGATGTGCGCGAGCGGGGACACGCGCCCCAAGCATGGCGCATCGCCCGCGCCCGGGCGCCCGCGCTCAGGCGCCGAGGCCGATCGGGATCGCGGCGGCCACGTCCTCGGGGCGCGGCAGCGGCTCGAGGCCGCGCAGGCGCCGCGCGGGCGCCACGACGTAGCAGTACTCGACGACGCGGCGCTCGGCCTGCGGCGACGCGCCGACGATGCGCGCGCCGATCGTCCACGCGCCCTCCTCGCCGCGGCAGGCGGCGACCTCGAGCTCCAGCGAGACGGTCGCGGCGTCGCCGGCGATCGTCGGGATCGACACGGCGACCAGCGCCCGCTCGCCCGGCTCCAGGCGCACGGGCAGGTCGAGCCGCAGGCCCGACGGGGAGATGTCGCGCACGAAGCCCAGCGCCTGGCTCTCGGCGCCGTCCTGGGTGACGACCGCGGCGCGCGCCTCGATCGGCGTGCGGTACTCGGAGCGCACCTGCCGGCGCCGCGCGACGAACGCCAGCGTGCGCGCGACGCGCCGCAGCTCGACGAGCGCGATCGCGGGCACGACCCAGACGGCGATGCCGCGCAGGTCCGGCAGCACGTTCACCGCGGTCTCGTCGAGCAGGCGCGCGACGAGGCCGACCGCGAGCAGCACGGCGATCGCGGTGACGAGGCGTAGCTGGCGCACCGCGTCGAGCCCGCCGAGGTCGATGCCCTCCTTCGGCGTGACCTTGAACGCCGTACGGCCCGGGCGCACGACGCAGCGCAGCGCACGCAGGTGGATCTCGGCCGTGCAGAGCTCGAAGTGCGAGGAGTCCGAGACGCGCTGGTAGCCGCGGCACAGCGCCGAGCCGGCGGCGACGGCGAGCGCGGTCGCCGGCAGCCACAGCGCGGCGATCGCCAGCGGCGAGGCGAGCAGCGGGAGCTGCCCCGTCCACAGCGTCGCCAGGAGCACGCCGAGCGTCGCCAGGCGGATCGGCCCGGCGAGGTAGGCGAACAGGCTGGCGAAGTAGCTCAGGCGCTGGCGCGCGGTCAGCTCGCGGGCGCGCAGCGGCGACTCGGGCGTCGTCAGCACGGCGAGGTTGCCGCGCGCCCAGCGATCGCGCTGGAGCAGGTAGGCGGCGAGGTCGTGCGGCGCGAGCCCCTGGACGAGGACCTCGTCGTGGTAGCGCGTCGTCCAGCCGGCGCGCTGGAGCTTGATCGTCGTGTGGAAGTCCTCGGCGATCGTCTCGGTCGCGACGCCGCCGACCTCGAGCAGCGCCCGGCGGCGGATCAGCGCCGCCGAGCCGCACCAGAAGGCCGCGCCGTGGCGCGCCTTGCCGGGGCAGATGACCGAGAAGAAGACCGACTGCTCGTGGCGGCCGACCTCGTAGTGCTGGATCGAGTCGTGGTTGTAGAAGTCGTGCGGGGTCTGGACGACCGCCACGCGCGGGTCGTCGAAGTAGCCCGCCGTGGCGTCCAGCGCGTCCGGCAGCGGCACGTGGTCGGCGTCGAGGACGAAGACGAGGTCGCCGCTCGTGCGCGGCAGCGCGTGGTTGATGTTGCCGGCCTTGGCGTGCGCGTTGTCGGGGCGCGTCATGTACACGGCGTCCCACGCCTGCGCGAGCGCGGCCATCTCCGGGCGCCGGCCGTCGTCGAGCAGGTAGGTCGTGTGCTCGTGGGCCAGCGCCGCGCAGCCGGCCAACGTGGCGCGCACGACCGACACGGGCTCGTCGTAGGTGCAGACGTAGACGTCGACGCTGTGCGCGCCGCTGCTCGGCGGGCGCTCGGTGCCCGCCGCCCGCCACGAGAACCACGTCAGCATCGCCAGGCTCCAGAGGCCGTAGAGCTCGGTGATCGCCAGCGCGCACCACAGCACGGGGTTCGCCCCGCTGCGGCTCCAGCCGACGCGCCAGACGAGGTACGCGATCATCCAGCCGAGCGCGAGCAGGGCGAGCGCGCACAGCAGCCGCGGGTGCTCGGACCAGCGGGCGCCCCAGCGCGCGCGGGCCCGTCCGGGCATCGTCGGCGCGCCGGTCGAGAACGGCCGCGCGGGCAGGCCGAGCAGGAGGTTTCCGATCCTCGACACGAGCGAGGTCATCGGCTCGCCGCGTGCGAGCTTGAGAGCGGGCCGTGCACGGGCGGCCGATGCCGTCGCCCGGCTCTGCTTCGCTAGCGGTCGTGCCCACGCCGCCGCTCGCGCTGGAGTCCGACCTCGTCCTCTGCGCCGACAACCTCGACGTCCTCCCGGCCCTGCCCGACGAGGCCTTCCAGCTCGTCTACGCCGACCCGCCCTTCAACACCGGGCGGCGCCAGACGCGGCGCACGCTGCGCACGCGGGCCGGCGAGCAGGGCGACCGCACGGGCTTCGGCGGGCGGCGCTACCGCACGCGGCTGCTGGCCGAGTCCTCCTACCGCGACGCCTTCGACGACTACCTCGGCTTCCTCGAGCCGCGCCTGCGCCACGTCCACCGGCTGCTCGCGCGGACCGGCACGCTCTACCTGCACGTCGACTACCGCGAAGCGCACTACTGCAAGCTGCTGCTCGACGAGGTCTTCGGGCGCGAGTGCTTCCTCAACGAGATCGTCTGGGCCTACGACTACGGCGCCCGCGCCAGGCGTCGCTGGCCGGCCAAGCACGACACGATCCTCGTCTACGTCAAGGACCCCGGCGACTACTGGTTCGACGCCGACGAGGTCGACCGCGAGCCCTACATGGCGCCGGGGCTCGTGACGGCCGAGAAGGCCGCGCGCGGCAAGCTGCCGACCGACGTCTGGTGGCACACGATCGTGCCCACCAACGGCCGCGAGAAGACCGGCTGGCCGACGCAGAAGCCCGAGGGCGTCGTGCGCCGCATGGTGCTCGCCTCGAGCCGCCCGGGCGACTGGTGCCTGGACCCCTTCGCCGGCAGCGGCACGCTCGGCGCGGTCGCGGCGAAGGCGGGCCGGCGCTACGTGCTGGTCGACTCCAGCGCCGAGGCGGTCGCGATCGCCCGGCGGCGCCTGCAGGCGATCGCCGCGTCATCATCGGAGCGATGACCATGCGCATCCGCCCCACCGCCTCGCTGCTCGCGCTGGCCGCCGCCTGCGCGGCCGCCACGCCCGCCGCCGCCTCCGCGAAGGACGCGACGGTCACGATCGGCGCGCCGTTCGCCCGCCACGCCGGCGAGCGCGCCCCGTTCGACGCCGCCGGCGTGCCCGCCGTGCGGCTCGGCAAGCCGATCCCGGCGGGCTACGTGCTCGTCGGCCGCAAGGTGACGATCGACCGCGGCACGGCCGGCTCGTCGGGCGCGGTGCTGCTGCTGCGCTGCCCGGCGGGCAAGACCGCGCGGACGCTCGGCTTCACCGGCGCCAACGCGCCGACCTACATCGGCCTGCACAGCTACGCCGGCCACAAGGAGGTCCGCGTGGCCGTCTGGAGCCCGCCGCGCGATCCGGTGTCGACCGGCGTCAGCTACGTCGTCTGCCGCTGACGGCGCGCGGGGGACGCGCGGGAGACGCCGCTCGTCCCGGTCGCCCGCCATCCTACGCGCGGCATGCACGACATCCAGTCGGTCGTCCTGCTCGTCCTCGCCGCGGCGATCCTCGTGCGGCTCGCCGACGTCGCCCACGTGCCGGCGCCGATCGTGCTCGTGCTCGGCGGCCTGGGCATCGCCCTGGTCCCCGGCCTGCCGGCGCCGCAGGTCTCCCCCGAGGTCGTGCTCTTCGTCTTCCTGCCGCCGCTCGTGCACGCCGCGGGCTGGAACGCCTCGCCGCAGGACCAGCGCACGGCGATCCGGCCGCTGGCGATCCTCGTCATCGGCCTCGTGTTCGCGACCGCCGCCGCGATCGCGGTCGTCGCGCACGAGCTCGTCGGCCTCGGCTGGGCGGCCTCGGTGGCGCTCGGCGGCGCGCTCGCGCCGACCGACCCCGTCGCCGCGCAGGCCACCTTCCGCCGCCTCGGCGCGCCGGACCGCCTGCGGCTGCTCGTCGAGGGCGAGTCGATGCTCAACGACGCGACCGGGCTGGTCGTCTACCGGATCGCCGTCGGCGCCGCGGCCGGCTCGAGCGTGAGCGCCGCCGACGCGGTCCTGCGCTTCGTCGGCAACTCGGCCGGCGGCGTCGCCGTCGGGCTCGCGGCCGGCTGGCTGGTCACCGCCGTCGTGCGCCGCCAGGACGACGCCGCGCTCGTCACCGTGCTGACCGTGCTCGGCGCCTACGGCTCCTACATCGGCGCCGAGCAGCTGCACGCCTCGGGCGTGCTCGCGGCCGTCGTGACCGGCATCTACACCGGCTGGCAGTCGCCGCGCGCGCTCGACGCCGACACGCGCCTCAGCACGCAGGCGTTCTGGCGGGTCGGCGTGTTCGCGCTGGAGATCTCGCTGTTCGTGCTGCTCGGCCTGGAGCTGCCGACGATCGTCGACAGCCTGCGCGACGCGGACACGAGCCTCGGCGCGCTCGTCGGCCCGGCGGCCGCCGTGCTCGGCGCGACGCTGGCGGTGCGGATGGCGTTCGTCTTCGCGATGGGCCGCGACGCCGGCGACACGGCCGGCGAGCGCTTCGCGCTGGGCTGGAGCGGGATGCGCGGCGCGGTCTCGCTCGCCGCCGCGCTCGCGATCCCGCTCGACGTCGCGGGCCGCTCGGAGATCGTCGTGATCGCCTTCGCGCTGATCCTCGCGACGCTCGTCGTCCAGGGCCTGACGCTGCCGCCGATCGTCCGCGCGCTGCGCCTCGAGGAGCCGCGGCGCTGGAGCGACGAGGAGGCGATCGCGCGCATGGAGGCGGCCCAGGCGGCGATCGACCGGATCGGCGACCTCGCCGATGAGGAGATCGCCGACGAGCGCGCGCTCGGACGCCTGCGCGAGGCCTACGAGCGGCGCCTGCGCATCTGCCAGGCCGTGCTGGGTGGCCGCGAGGACGGCGCCGCGGCGCACGCCGAGGCGCGTGCGGCGGACTACGCGCAGCTGCGCCGGGACCTGATCGGGGTCGAGCGCTCGACGCTGCTGGACCTGCGCTCGGCGGGACGGCTCTCGCAGGCGACGCTGCGGCTGATCGTGCGCGACCTGGACCTCGAGGAGGCCCGTCTTTCCAGGTGATTCGGCGCCCGCCGCGGCGCCCGGCGGCCACGGCGGCCCGCGCCCGGCGTCCTGTAGCCTTGGGGGCCCGTAGGACGAGAAGGAAGGCAGTCTTGCCCACGTCTCTGGACCTGTTCGCCGACGGCCCGGGCCATGACCAGTGCGTCCCGCCGCGGCCCCGCGTGCCCGAGCGCTTCCGCGTCACCTCGCGCAGCGCCGGCCTCGGCATGGACGCGTGGGTCGAGGCGCTCGACCAGACGCACGTCGCCTTCGACGTCGGCGCCTCGCGTCGCGCCGGAGACGGCCCCTTCGAGGGCTCGATCGTGCGCCACCGCTTCGCCGACCTGGAGCTGGTCGACTGCGCCGCCTCGCCGTGGGCCGGCCGCCGCAACGCCGCGCTCGTCGCCTCCAGGCCGCGCGACTGCGTCGGCTTCCAGGTGCTGCGCAAGGGCGTCGAGCTCGTCGACGTCGGCAAGCTCCACGTCCAGCTCACGCCCGGCGACCTGATCCTCTGGGACGGCTGCGAGCCGGTCGACGTCGAGGTGCCCGAGCCGTTCGTCAAGCGCACGCTGATCGTCCCGCGCGAGCGCGTGCTGGCCGCCTGCCCGCGGCTCGCCGAGCTCGACCAGGTGCCGATGCTGCGCCCGACGGCGGGCGCGCGCCTGCTGGCGCGCTACCTGGACGCGCTCGCGCTCGAGCTGCCGACGCTCGACGCCGCGCAGGACGTCGCCGCCGCCGACGTCGCCGTCGAGCTGCTGCGCGCCGCGATCGAGCCGAGCGTCCCGACCACCCGCTCGGCCCGCCGCAGCGAGATGCGCGAGCGCGTGCGCCGCCACATCCGCATCCACCTCCAGGACCCCGAGCTGGGGCCGGAGTCGATCGCGCGCGCCCACGCGCTGTCGGTGCGCGCGCTGCACGCCCTGTTCGAGGGGACGGGCGAGTCGGTCGCCGGGCTCGTGCGCAGCCAGCGCCTGGCGCGCTGCATGGAGGACCTGCGCCAGCCGAGCGCGGGCTCGGTGACCGAGATCGCCTTCCGCTGGGGCTTCTCCGACGCCGCGCACTTCTCGCGCGTCTTCAAGCGCGCGTTCGGGATGACGCCCAGCCACGTGCGCCGCAGCGCGCTCGAGGGCGAGCCGGCCGCCGCCCCGGCCTGACGGCCGCGGCCGCGGGCGACGCGGCGACGGCCGCGGGGCGAATCCCCCCGCACGCATAGGCAAGAAGCGGCGCGCTGGGAGGCTGGACCGGCGCCGCCGCGGCCAGGTACGTTCGCCCCCGTTCGATCGATCGTGAGGAGCTGAGAGCCATGGGTACCGAGCTTGTGGCCCTGTACTGGACCGTGGCCGGGCCCGTCGAGGTCCACACGGGCCGGGAATGGAGCCTGTTCTCCTGGGAGGACCGCTGCCGCAAGGCGGCCGAGGTCGGCTACTGGGGCCTGGGCCTGTGGGTCGCCGACATCGAGCACCAGCTCGAGCAGGGCGCGACGCTGCAGTCGATCAGGAAGACGGCCGACGAGCACGGCGTGCGCATCGCCGAGCTCGAGTTCCTGCAGGACTGGTTCATGCCGGCCGGCTCGTCCGAGCGGGCCGAGGCCGACAAGACCAAGGAGCTGATGCTCGAGGCGGCCGAGGCCTTCGACCCGCATCACCTCAAGGCCGGCAACATCCCCGCGCGCGACGTGCCGCTCGAGCAGGTCACCGAGGCGTTCGCCGCGCTCTGCGACGAGGCCGCCCGGCACACCGACGCGCCCGTCGCCTACGAGCTGATCCCGTCGGACCCGATCGTCCACGACCTGGCGACGCTGACCGCGCTGGTCGAGGGCTCCGGGCGGCCCAACGCCGGCATGGCGATCGACACCTGGCACCTCTCGCACCTCGACGTCCCGCTCGACGAGGTCCGCGCGCTGCCGCGCGAGAGGATCACCTGGGTCGAGCTGTCCGACGGTCGCTACCACGGCTGGAAGGGCTACGAGAACCTGCCCGACGTCGACACGTTCGTGCACGAGGTCACGCGGCAGCGCGAGCTTCCCGGCGAGGGCGAGTTCCCGATCGCCGACTACATCGCCGCCCTCCGGGAGGCGGGCTACGAGGGCCCGTGGGGCGTGGAGGTGCTCAGCGACGCGCTGCGCGCGCTCCCGTTCGACGAGATCTTCGAGCGTTCCTACGAAACGACCGCGGCCCAGTTCGCCGCCCAGGGAGGGAGCCCCACATGAGCGTGCAGGCGCCAGACGCCGACAAGCAGGTCTGGATCTTCACCCAGATGCTGCGTATCCGCGAGTTCGAGGAGCGGGTCAAGCGGACGTTCACCGACCACCCCGGCGTGATCCGCGGCCACACGCACCTGGCCGACGGCGCCGAGGCGTCGATCGTCGGCTCGCTGGCCCACTTTAGGGAGGGCGATGCCGTCCTGACGACCTACCGCTGCCACGGCTACCCGATCGCGCTCGGCACGCCGACGACGAGCCTGATGGCCGAGATCTACGGCCGCAAGGACGGCATCTGCCGCGGCCTCGGCGGCTCGATGCACCTGACCGACGTCGGGCGCGGCTTCCTCGGCACGTCGGGGATCGTCGGCGCGGGCATTCCGCACGCCGGCGGCGCCGCCTGGGCCGCCCAGATCCGCGGCAAGGGCGAGATCGTCCTCTCCTACTTCGGCGACGGCGCCTCCAAGCAGGGCGCCTTCTACGAGACGCTCAACATCGCCTCGCTGTGGAAGCTGCCGGTGATCTTCGTGATGGAGAACAACGGCTACAACGTCGTCACGACCTCCGAGCAGGAGGACGCCAACGCCGCCGCCGGCGAGCCGCTGGCGACCAAGGCCAAGGCGTTCTCGATGCCGGGCGTGACCGTCGACGGCAACGACGCGCTGGCCGTCTACGAGGTCGTCGGCGAGGCGGTCGAGCGGGCGCGCAAGGGCGACGGCCCGACGCTGGTCGAGTCGAAGGTCTACCGCCTGTCGGCGCACGGCAACATCATCGCCCCGCCCGGCGTGCCGCTGCACTACGAGGAGCACGAGGCCGTCTCGCTGTTCGGCAACAAGGAGGAGTACGAGGCCGCGCTGCGCGGCGACCCCGTCCCGCGCTTCCGCATGACGCTGATCAACGACGGCGTGCTGAGCGCCGAGCAGGCCGACGAGATCGCCGCCGCCGCGGCGGCCGAGATGGAGGAGGCCGTCAAGTTCGGCCTCGACAGCCCCTTCCCCGAGCTCGAGTCCGCGCTCGAGTACGTCTGGGCCTAGGAGACCCCCACCATGGCTGAGCTTCCGTTCATCGCAGCGATCGACGAGGGCATCCACCAGGAGATGGCCCGTGACGAGAGCGTCCTGTACTTCGGCCAGAACCTGGCCACCACCGAGAACCACGAGTTCGTCAAGCGCTACGGCCACGACCGCGTCCGCGTGACGCCGATCTCCGAGACGGCCGAGATCGGCTTCGCGATCGGCGCCGCCATGGCCGGCTTCCGCCCCGTCGTCGAGCTCTACATGGCGGAGTTCATGCTCGTCGCCATGGACCAGGTCGTCAACGAGGCCCCGCGCTTCCGCTACATGACGGGCGGCCAGGTCAAGGTGCCGCTCGTGCTCAAGGCCGGCTTCGGCTTCGCCGCCGGCTGGTCGGGCCAGCACACCGGCTCGCTGACCGCGCTGTTCATGGGCGTCCCCGGCCTGAAGGTCGTCGTGCCCTCGACCGCGGCCGACGCCAAGGGCCTGATGGCGACCGCGATCCGCGACGACAACCCCGTCGTCTTCCTGCACCACTACCTGCTCACGCTCGAGCACGGCGAGGTGCCCGACGGCGAGCACCTGGTCCCGTTCGGCAAGGCCGAGGTGCGCCGCAGCGGCGGCGACGTGACGATCGTCGCCACCGGCTGGATGGTCCAGCGCGCGCTGGCGGCGGCCGAGCAGCTCGCCTCCGAGGGCATCGAGGCCGAGGTCATCGACCCGCGCACGGTCGCCCCGCTCGACCTCGAGACGATCGTCTCCTCGGTCGAGAAGACGGGCCGCGTCGTGCTCGTCGACCAGGCCCCGCGCCACGCGACCGTCGGCGGCCAGATCGCCGGCGACATCGCCGAGCACGCCTTCTCGGCGCTCAAGGCCCCGATCGTGCAGGTCAACGCGCGCGACGCCACGGTGCCCTACAGCGAGCCGCTGGAGGCCTACGTGATCCCCGACGAGGAGCGGATCGTGGCCGGCGTCAAGCAGGTCACCGGGTCCGCCGCGGCGGTCTGAGCATGTCAGGGGGCGAGCCCGCCGAGCTCGACGCCGAGCGGGCCCGCTCGATGCTGGCGACGATGTGGCGCATCCGCCTCTTCGAGGAGGAGGCGGGGCGCCTCAAGCGCGCCGACCAGGTCTACGGCCTGATCCACATCAGCATCGGCCAGGAGGCGACGGCGACCGCGATCTGCTCGCAGCTGCGCGACGACGACGTCGTCTACACCGGCCATCGCGGCCACGGCCACACGCTCGCCAAGGGCGCCGACGTCGACCGCACGATGGCCGAGCTGATGGGCAAGGCCGACGGCCTCTGCCGGGGCCTGGGCGGCTCGATGCACCTCGTCGACAAGGAGCACGGCCTCTACGGCGCGACCGGCGTCGTCGGCGGCAACGTGCCGATCGCGCTCGGCTCGGCGCTGGCGAGCAGGCTGCGCGGCGACGACTCGGTCGTCGTCGTCTACTTCGGCGACGGCGCCGTGCAGGCCGGCGTCTTCAACGAGACGGTCAACCTGGCGACGCTGTGGGGCGCGCCGCTGATCCTCGTCTGCGAGAACAACGGCTTCGCCGAGTTCACCTCGCGCGAGGAGCACACCAAGGTGGCGCGCGTCTGCGACGTCGTCGCCCCCTACGGCCTCGACCGCGTGACCGTCGACGGCGGCGACGCGGTCGCGATCCACGAGGCGTTCGCCGGCTTCCTCGCGCGCGCCCGCGCGGGCGAGGGCCCGTTCCTGATCGAGGCGATGACCCACCGCCG
>DASZVK010000326.1:0-10168 GCA_035547175.1 Solirubrobacteraceae bacterium | reverse complement strand
AACTTCGCGAGGAAGATCGCCTCCTCCATCGCGCTGTCGCCGCCGCCGATCACGAGGATCGGCTTGTCCTTGAAGAACGCGGCGTCGGCGGTCGCGGCCGCCTCGGGCGCGACCGGCGTGTCGCGCAGGTACCACTCGGCGTCGAGCGCGGCCTGGCAGCCGGACGCGGCGGCGGTGATCGCCTGGCGGTAGGTGTGGTCGACGAGGTCGCCGGCCGCGAAGACGCCCGGCAGCGCCGTGCGCGTCGACTTGCCCTCGGTGACGACGTAGCCGTTCTCGTCGAGCTCGACCTGGCCGTCGACGAGCCCGGACTGGGGCACGTGCCCGATCGCCACGAAGGCGCCGCTGAACGGGACCTCGAGCACCTCGTCGGTCTCCACGTTGCGCAGCCGCGCGACGCGCTCGAACGGGCCGGCGCCCTCGAGGAACGCGTCGACGACGTAGGGCGTCAGCACCTCGAGGTTCGCCAGCGCGCGGGCGCGGTCGAGCATGATCGGCTGCGCGCGGAACTCGTCGCGGCGGTGGATCAGCTTGACCGACGAGCCGAACTTCGCGAGGAAGATCGCCTCCTCCAGCGCGCTGTCGCCGCCACCGACGACGAGGATCGGCCGGTCCTTGAAGAACGCGGCGTCGCAGGTCGCGCAGTAGGAGATGCCCATGCCCGACAGCTCCTGCTCGCCGGGCACGCCGAGCGTCTTGTGCTGGGCGCCCATCGCGAGGATCACCGCGCGGGCGCGGTGCTCGTCGTCGCCGATCCAGACGCGGTGCACGCCGCCCGGCTCGGTCGCCAGCTCGACGCGCGTGACCTCGTCGGTGATCAGCCGCGCGCCGAAGCGCTCGGCCTGCGCGCGGAAGCGCGGCATCAGCTCCGGGCCCATGATCCCCTCGGGGAAGCCCGGGTAGTTCTCCACCTCGGTCGTCTGCTGGAGCAGGCCACCCCAGGCGAAGCCCTCGGCGACGAGCGGCTCGAGGTCGCCGCGCGCCGCGTACAGCGCGGCGGTGTAGCCGGCCGGGCCGCTGCCCACGATGATCAGGTTCTCGATCCGCCCGCCAGTCACTTCACTAAGTATAGGAGGGGGTCATACGGTCGCCGTGGCCGGGCCGCCGTCGGCGGCGTGGCGGGCGCGGCGCTCCTGCCCCCAGCGCGCGACCGTGCCGCGCAGCTGGAAGTAGGCGATCGTGCCCGGCAGCGTCGGCAGCCAGAACGAGAACGCGCGGTAGGCGAGCACGGCGACCGTCGCGTAGCTGAAGTCGACGCCGAAGGCGGCGAACGCGCCGATCATGCCGCCCTCGACGCCGCCGACGCCGCCGGGCAGCGGCAGCGTGTTGCCGATCATGCCGACGAAGTAGGCGACGACGATCACGGCGATCGTCGGCTGGTCGCCGCCGAAGGCGTGGAAGCAGGCCCACAGCGTGGCGACGTCGGCGCCCCACCAGACGACCGAGCCCATCAGCCCGGCCTCGCGTCGGCGCGCGATCTCGATCGCCATGCGCACGCCGACGCCGGCCGAGGCCGGCACCGTCGACAGCCGCGCCAGCAGCCGGTGGGCGACGCCGTGGCCGTCGGCCCAGCGCACGAGCCGCGACTCGATGTCGCCGGGGACGAGCCCGAAGGCCAGCGTCATGCCGAGCACGACGGCCGCCAGGATCGCCGGCAGGACCGTCATCGCGAACGGGGCGTTGCCGGGGAAGAGGCCGACGTAGAGCCCGAGGCCGCCGACGATCAGCGCCAGGTCGTAGACCGAGTACAGCAGGCACAGGAACGCGACGAGCCGCGCCGCGACGACGCGCCGGTCGAGCCCCCAGCGGCGCATCGCCCACGCGGTCAGCGCCAGCCCGCCGGCGCCGGCGGCCGAGAACAGGCGCGTCGCGGCGACGCCGGCCATCGTCACCTCGTAGCTCTCGCGCCAGGTGATCCGCGTGCCCTCGCGCACGAAGGCGATGCGGAACAGCCAGATGTGCCCGAAGTACGACACCGCCTCGGCGACGGCGGCGATCGCCAGCCACCACGGGTCGCCGGTCTCCAGCCGGTGCCACGTCTCGCCGACGCCCGCGATCTCCGGCAGGACGAAGTACAGGAACGCGACGACCGAGAGGATGAAGAAGCCCGCCAGCAGCGCGCTGCGCCGCGTGAAGCGCACGCGTGGCGGCGCCTCGTCCTCCTCGCCCTCCGGGGGGCTCGGGTTCGGGCTGTCGTTCGGCGCCGGGCTCACGCGGGATGCGCCCTCGCCTCCAGCCGCTGCACGAGCCGCGACACGGCTCGGGCCCAGGGCGTGGCGCGCGGCGCGGCGGCCCGCACCGCCTCGGTGAGCGCCAGCCCGGCGAGCAGGTCGATCACGTAGTGCTCGCCCAGGTAGACGAGCGCGAAGCCGAGCGTCAGCGCGTAGGACCAGCCGAGCGCGCCCTCGACCGGCCCCGCCTCGGAGAGCAGGTGCGCCGCCATGACGGATGTCGCGAAGTGCAGCGAGGGCATCGCGGCCAGCGGGTTGCCGCCGAGGAAACCGTACATCGGCTCCCAGCGGCGCTTCCAGAAGAGCTCGCCGTGCTCGACCATCATCCGGCGCAGCTCGGCGTCCGCGCGCCCGTGCTCGGCGGCGTACCAGGGCGGCGCCGTCGGCACCGCCCAGTAGCCGATCAGGCCGAGGTCGAAGACCGCGTACATCAGCGCCGCGGCGCGCGGGAAGCGCTCGCGACGGCGGGCGAGGAAGTAGGCGACGGTGCCGTGCGGCACCGCGAACCACAGCCAGTGCGTCCACACCAGCGCCGCGTCGGCGCGGCCGATCCGGCCGGGCCGGGCGAGCGCGCGCTGAAGGCGCACGCCGGGCAGCGTGCCGAGGCCGAGCAGCCGGTCGGCGCGCACGGGGTAGTCGACGCGCACGCGCCGCTCGAGCGCCCGCGGGTCGTCGTTGGGCATCTCGTAGTGCGCGAGGTAGCCCCACATCTGCAGCAGCGCCGAGCCGACGTCGCGGCCGACCGAGCGTCGCGCGGCCACGCACAGCGCGAACGGGGCCGTGACGGACGCGGCGGTGACGACGGGCGGCGGGAGGGCGAGCCGGCGGCGGACGAGCGGAGCGACGACCCCGGCGGCCACGAGCGCCCATCCCGCCGCTCGCAACCCCCTTGCGCGGGTGGACGGGCGCACGGCGGCGGAATCATACGCGCGCGCCCGGGACGCTCGGCGCGGCGACCGGCCCGCCGCCGCGGCGCGCCGTCAGCCGGTCGAGCGCAGCGCCGCGGCGCGCCCGGCGCAGTCGTAGAGCGTCGTGCCGGAGTCGGTGGTGACCGCCCTGCACGCCTCGGCGACGGCCTGCATCGCCGAGCGCGCGCCGACCCGGCCGTCGAAGCCGAGCGACCCCTGGCCGCCGTCGCCGACCACCCAGCGGATCTTCCCCTGCGCCACCATGTCGGCCAGCCAGCTCGCGGTGACCTCGCTCTCGCGGCCGGAGAAGCCGCCGATCCCGGCGACGTGGGCGCCCGAGCGGATGATCGCCGACGCCGCGCCCGACTGGCTGGAGACCGCGACCGTGCCGCCGCCGTGGGCCTTGGCGTACGACAGCGCCTCGCTCAGGCCGCCGGCCTCGCGGTCGAAGACGCCACCGCCGAAGCCGCCGCCCCGGCCGCCGAAGCCGCCACCGCCGAAGCCCTGGCCCTGCGACCGACCGCCCTGCGACCGGCCGCCGAACCCGCTGCCGGGGACGCCGGCCCCGGGCGCGCCGCCGCCGAACCGGCCGCTCCCGAGCTGCCGGCCCGCGCCGGACCGCCCGCGGAAGGCGCCCTGCGGCGCCGCGCCGGCGCCCGGGCGGCCTCCGAAGCCCGGCCCGGAGGAGCCGCCGCCCTGCCGGAAGCCGGCGCCGGGGCCGCCGCCGAAGCCCATGCCCGCCGACGCCGGGCCGCCGGCCGGGAACGTCCCGCTCGCCGCGTGGCCGAGCGTCTGCACCGACCACGTGGCCGGCGCGATCAGCAGCACCGCCAGCGCGACGGCCACGACGGCGCGGCGCACGCGCGCGTCGCCGACGACGGCCAGCGCCGCCGCGGCGCCGAGCGCGACGACGATCACCAGCGGCCGCAGCCCCGTCATCGTGTGCTCGTGGGCGATCACGGCCAGCTCGGTGCCCGCCCCGGCGAGCAGCGCCGCCGGGCCGGCGACGCGCCAGACGGCGTCGCGGCGCAGCATCTCGGCGCTGCCCGCGCCGGCCAGGCCCGCCGTCCACGGCGCCAGCGCCGAGACGTAGTACGGGTGGAAGATGCCCTTCGCGTAGCTGAACGCGACGGCCGTCGTCAGGAACGCGCCGCCGGTCGCGACCAGCCAGCCGCTGCGGGCGTCCGAGCGCCGCAGCCGCGTGGCCGCGAGCACGCCGAGGCCGGCGACGAGCGCGAGGCCGAGCAGCCATCCGGCCTGCCCGCCGAGGCTCTGCTCCAGCAGGCGAAACGGCCCCGTCGGCCCGCCGAAGACGCCGCCGGCGCCGCCGCCACCGCCGAAGCCGCCTGCGCCGCCCGGCCCGCCCGACTGCCCGTCGATCCGCCCGAGCCCGTTGTAGTCGGTGATCAGGCTCCAGATCGAGTTGTCGCTCGTGCCCGAGATCCATGGGCGGTCCTTCGCCGGCGTCAGCGCGACCAGCAGCGGCCACGCGCCGCCGACGGCGACGAGCGCCCCGAGGAACGCGCCGACCTGCGCCAGCGCGACGCGCGGCCCGCGCGGGCGCACCCACAGCCACGCCGCGACGATGCCCGGCACGACGAGCAGCGCCGCGCCCATCTTCGTCTCGAAGCCGAGGCCGACGCAGACGCCCGACAGCGCCAGCCAGCGCGTGCCGCCGTTCTCGAGCGCGCGCACGAGGCACCAGACGGCGGCCACCGAGCAGAGCACGAGCAGCGCGTCGGGGTTGTTGTGGCGCGAGATCGCGACGGTGATCGGCGTGAGCGTCAGCACGGCGCCGGCGACCGCGCCGCCGACGCGGCCGAAGCGCCGGGCGACCATGTCGTAGGCGAGGCCGACGGTCGCGACGCCCATCAGCGCCTGGGGCACGAGGATCGCCAGCGGGTGGAAGCCGAAGACGCGCACCGACAGCGCCTGCACCCACGAGGACAGCGGCGGCTTGTCGACGGTCATCACGCCGCCGGCGTCGAACGACCCGTAGAGGAACGCGTGCCAGCTCGACGCCATCGAGCGCACGGCGGCGCTGTAGTACTCGTTGGCCCAGCCGTTGCGGCTCAGCGACCACAGGTTCAGCGCGGCGGCGGCGGCGAGCAGCAGCGCCAGCTCGGGCCGCACGCGGCCCAGCGCGCGCACGCGCTCGCGCAGCGTGGCGCCCAGGCGCGAGGCGCCCGCCGGCGCCCCGTCGATCGGGAGGGCGGACTCAGACGACATCGTGGGCGCTCCTGGAGGACGGGGCGGGCGACCGGCGCGCGAACACCCACGTGCGCAGCGCCACCCACCGGGTGACGGTCGCCGCCGCGGTGGCGACGACCAGGACGGACAGCTCGAGCATCCGCGACGCGGACGGGGCGACCCCGTGCAGCGCGGCCAGCGCGCCGGTGGTCAGCCCGAGCGTGAGCAGGAAGACGACGCCGCCCAGCAGGTGGTGGCGCGCCAGCTCCGCCCGGCCGCGCACGCCGAACGTCAGCCGCCGGTTGGCGGCCGTGTTGCCGACCGCGGTGAGCGCGAGCGACGCGACGTTCGCGCCGCCCGCGCCCAGCGGCCCGCGGAGGAGGAGGTAGAGGACGGCATAGGCGGCCGTGGAGGCCACGCCGACGGCGGCGAAGCGGGCGACGGGCCAGTCGGCCAGCAGCCGGGCCACCCCGCGCAGGTCGTCGAGCGCCGTCGGCACGATCCGCACGCGCGAGTCGGCGTCGTCGACCCAGTCGACCGGCACCTCGTGGATGCGCAGGCCGCGGCGCTGGGCGCGGACGAGCAGCTCGGTGTCGAAGAACCAGCCGTCGTCGCGCACGTCGGCCAGCAGCTCGCGCGCGACGTCGCCGCGCACGGCCTTGAAGCCGCACTGCGCGTCGGAGAAGCGCGCTCGCAGCGCGAGCCGCAGGAGCGCGTTGTAGGCGCGCGAGATCAGCTCGCGGCGCGGCCCGCGGACGACGTGCGAGTCGCGGTGCAGGCGCGAGCCGATCGCCACGTCGCTGTGGCCCGACAGCAGCGGCGCCACGAGCGGCGGCAGCGCGCGTAGGTCGGTCGAGAGGTCGACGTCCATGTAGCAGACGACGCGCGAGTCGCTGGCCGACCACGCCGCGCGCAGCGCGCGCCCGCGCCCCCGGCGCTCGAGGCGCAGGTAGGCCACCTCGGGCCACCGCGCCGCCAGCGCGCGGCCGATCTCGGCCGTGCGGTCGGTGCTCGCGTTGTCGGCGATCACGATCCGCCACGAGTACGGCAGCTCGCGCGCGCAGAACGCGCGCACGCGCCGCACGCTGTCGGCGAGCTGGGCCTCCTCGTCGAGGACCGGGATGACGAGATCCACGTCCATGCGCCGTCAGGATCGACGGCCAACCTCGGCGCGGCGCCAGAGCGGGCGAAGAAGCCGCTAAGAATCCGCGGCGGCCGCGCGGACGGCGGCGGCCTCGCGCACGAACGCCTCGATCACGTGCGAGGCCTCGTCGGCCTCGGGGTGCCACTGGACCCCGAGCGCGAAGCGCCGGCCGGGCGCCTCGATCGCCTCGGCGAGGCCGTCGTCGAACGTCGACCAGCCGGTCACCACCAGCCCCTCGCCGATCCGCTCGACGCCCTGGTGGTGGTGGGACTTGGTGTGGTGCTCGTCCTCGCCGGCCGCGCGCGCGGCGAGCGTGCCGGGCTCGAGGCGGACCTCGTGGTCGGAGCCGTCGAACGTGCCCAGCGCGCGCCGGTGGCCCTCGTGGCCGCGCGAGTCGGGCAGGTGCTGGTCGAGCGTGCCGCCGGCGGCGACGTTCATCACCTGCATCCCGCGGCAGATCCCCAGCAGCGGCAGGTCGCGCTCCAGCGCGCGCCGCGCGAGCGCGAGCTCGAACGTGTCGCGCTCGCGCACGACGCCGGTCGTCTTCGGGTGCGGCCGCGCCCCGTAGAGCGCCGGGTCCATGTCGGAGCCGCCGGCGAGGATCAGCCCGTCGAGCAGGTCGAGCAGCTCGTCGGGCTCGCGCTCGGCCCGGGCGTCCGGGGGGATCACCAGCGCCACGCCGCCCGCGCGCTGGACGGCGTCGACGTAGCTGCGCGAGATCAGCACAGCCTCCTGGTCCCAGACGGTCCACTGCGCGCGCTCGAGCGCTGCGCAGATGCCGATCACCGGACGGGACACAGGCCGAGGGTAGCCCTCTACGCTGCGGGCATGTGGCGTCGGCGCTGGGCGTTGCGCGGATCGGGCGGCACGCTCGCGCCGCTGCCGGGGCTCGCCGTCGCGGCGCTGGCGATCGCCCTCGTCACGATCGCGCTGTACCCGCTGCGTAACGTCGCGCCGGCGGCGTCGCTGGGTGTCGTCTACCTGTTCGCGGTCCTGCTGGTGACGACCTGGTCGGGCCTGCTGCTGGGGCTCGCGACCGCGGTCGTCTCGGCGGTCGCGTACAACTTCTTCCACCTGCCGCCGACCGGCACGCTCACGATCGCGACGACCGGGAACTGGGTCGCGCTGCTCGTGTTCGTCGCCGCGGCGGCGGCCGCGGCCGCGGTCGCCGAGCTGGCCCGCCGCCGCGCCGTCGAGGCCGACCAGCGCCGCCGCGAGGCCGACCGCGCCGCCGAGGAGCTGCGCGCCGCGGCCGCCGTCCAGGAGGCGCTCCAGCGCGAGCTCGTCGAGACGGCGGCGCTGCGCCGCAGCGACGAGCTCAAGACGACGATCCTGCGCTCGGTGTCGCACGACCTGCGCACGCCGCTGACGGGCATCGTCGCCGCCGGCGAGGCGCTCGCCTCCCCCACGCTGACCGACGCCGAGCGCGTCGAGCTGGCCGACGTGATCGCCCAGGACGGCCGCCGCATGGCCCGTCTCGTCGACGACCTGCTCGACCTCTCGCGCCTGCAGGCCGACGCCGTCGAGCCGCACGACGACTGGGTCTCGATCGAGGAGCTGCTGCGCGCCGCGGCCGAGGCGCACCCGGCCGGCCCGGGGGCGCTGCGCTTCGCGATCGACCGCGACCTGCCGCTCGTGCGCGCCGACGCGGTCCAGCTCGAGCGCGCGTTCGCCAACCTGCTCGACAACGCCGTGCGCCACTCCGGCGGCCGGCCGGTGTCGGTCCGCGCGCGGGCCGTCGGCCAGCGGCTCGTCGTGCGGATCGTCGACCAGGGGCCGGGCATCCCGCGCACCGAGCTGGAGCGCGTCTTCCTGCCGTTCCACCGCAGCCCCGGCGACGAGGGCCCCGGCGTCGGCCTCGGCCTGGCGATCGTGCGCGGCTTCGTCGAGCTCAACGGCGGCACGGTGCGGGCCGAGTCGCTGCCCGGGCAGGGGACGTCGATGGTCGTCGAGCTGCCGCTCGAGCGCCCGCCGGCGGCCGCCGGGGCCGGGCGATGAGCGAGCCGCGCGCCGGCCGGGACCGCGTCCTCGTCTGCGACGACGAGCTGCAGATCCTGCGCGCGCTGCGCGTCGTGCTGCGCGACGCGGGCTTCGACGTGATCGCCGTGCAGACGGCCGAGGAGGCGCTCGACCAGGCGGCGGTGCGCCCGCCCGACGCGGCGATCGTCGACCTCGTGCTGCCCGACGGGGACGGCATCGAGGTGTGCCGGTCGCTGCGCTCGTGGTCGTCGATGCCGATCCTCGTGCTCAGCGCGATCGGCGAGGAGGACGAGAAGGTCCGCGCGCTCGAGGCGGGCGCCGACGACTACGTGACCAAGCCGTTCGGCCCGCGCGAGCTGGTCGCGCGGCTGCGCGCGGCGCTGCGGCGCGCCGACGGCACGCCCGACGAGCCGGTCCTGCGGGCCGACGGGCTCGAGGTCGACTTCGCCGCGCGCGTCGTGCGCCGCGACGGCGAGGAGGTCCACCTGACGCCGATCGAGTTCGACCTGCTGCGCGTGCTCGGGCGCAACCGCGGGCGGCTGCTGACCCACCGCGCGCTGCTGACCGAGGTCTGGGG
Source organism: Solirubrobacteraceae bacterium (assembly GCA_035547175.1). Taxonomy (GTDB): domain Bacteria; phylum Actinomycetota; class Thermoleophilia; order Solirubrobacterales; family Solirubrobacteraceae; genus BP-464. The sequence continues at coordinate 1,138 of DASZVK010000326.1, read as the reverse complement.
GCCGGAGTGGGCCGACGACACGCCGACGCTGCGCACGCACATCGCCAACCTGCGCCGCAAGGTCGAGCCGACCGACGAGCGCCCGCGCCTGATCCGCACCGACCCGGGCGTCGGCTACCGGTTCGCCGGCTGAGCCGTCCCGGCGCGCCTAGAAGTGCCCGGCGACGCCGTCGCCGGTGATGCTGCGCGTGTCCTCCGGCGCCGGGCGCAGGATCAGCACCTCGGCCGGGACGCGATCGAGCAGCCAGCGCAGGTCCTCGCCGCTGAGGCCCTGCATCGGGCTGTCGGTCGCCGACACGACGACGCGGTCGAAGTGCTCGCGCTCGAGCAGGCGGCGCAGCGCGTCGCGGTAGGAGCGGCCGCGGACGACGCGCGCGTCGACGGCGACGCCGCGGGCGAGCGCGTCCTGCTCGAGCGCCTCCAGCAGCGGCATGCCGACCTCCGACTGGCGCGGCACGGCGGCGTCGAGCGGGAGCGTGCGCGGCACCCGCGCGAGGAACGCCGGCATCAGCGTCGCGTCCTCGGCCTTCGCGAGCCGGACGGCGGCGTCGAACGCGCGGCGCGAGATCGACTGGCCGGTGAGCGGCAGCAGGATCGTGCGCACCGGCACGGGCAGCGGCCGGCCGGCCGCGCGGGGGCGGCGACGGCCGGAGAGCGCCAGCCGATACCCGGCGACGCCCCCGGCGAGCAGGCAGGCGACGCCGATCGCGACCACGGCGGCGACGCTCACGCGGAGTCCCCGTTCGAGCGCGTCAGCCGCGCCCGGTCGGCGACGATCCGCACGTCGACGCCCGGCACGAGCTCCATCAGCGCCAGCGCCAGCGGCGTGCGCAGCCGGGCGAGCCCGCGGGCCGGGCGCGGCTTGCCCATCAGCACGTACGTGCTGCCGCGCCTGCGCGCCACGTCGGCGATCGCCGCGGGCACCTGGTCGGACTCCTCGACGATCAGCTGCGCGCCGAGCACCGACGCCAGCTCGCGCAGCGCGTCGAGCGAGCGCTGCCGCTCGTCCGACAGCCGCGTTCCCGGGGGCCTGACCCACAGCAGGTCGAGCTCGGCGCCCAGCCGCTGGGCCGAGCGGAACGCGCGGCGCACCAGCCGCTGGGCGCCGGGATAGGGCTCGACGAGCGCGAGCAGCCGC
>DASZVK010000325.1:0-2701 GCA_035547175.1 Solirubrobacteraceae bacterium | reverse complement strand
GGATCCCACCCACTCCGGCGGCGCGCGCACCGTCCTGGAGGTCGCCGTCAAGCGCACCGGGCTGACCCCCAACACCGCCCGCGCGCTGCTCGGCCGCTTCCTGTTCAGCGGCGAGGAGGTCGACAAGCCGCTCGAGGCGATCTCCGGCGGCGAGCGCCAGCGGCTGTCGCTGGCGATCCTCGTCGCCTCGGGCGCCAACGTCCTCGTCCTCGACGAGCCGACCAACCACCTCGACCTCGAGAGCCGCGAGGCGCTCGAGGACGCGCTCAGGGACTACCCGGGCACGCTGCTGCTCGTCAGCCACGACCGCGCCCTGCTCGACGCCGTCGGCTCGCGCACGATCGCCGTCGAGGACCACGCGCTGCGCAGCTACGTCGGCGGCTGGGACGAGTACCTGCGCGTGCGCGAGGAGCGCAAGGCGGCGGGGGTCCCCGAGGCGGCGCCGCCGGCGCCGCTGGCGACCGTGGCGCCAGCGCCGCTGCCGACCGCGCCGGCCTCGACGACGCAGCCGAGCAAGAACGCCCGCAGGAGGGAGACGGAGCTGGAGCGGGCCATCGAGCAGGCCGAGGCGTCGCTCGCGGCCGTCGAGCAGGAGCTCGCCGACCCGGCGGCGTGGGCGACGAAGTACGAGTCCGCGAAGTCGACCGCGCGTCACACGGCGGCCAGGCGGGCAGTCGAGCAGGCGTACGCGGCGCTCGAAGAGCACGTCGCGCGTTTCACATAGCCTTCACCCGCCATGGCCCGGCTCTCCCAGGTCTTCGCGCCCAAGGAGCGCGAGTTCTTCGACCTCTTCGAGGAGGCGGCGAGCAACATCGTCCGCGCCGCCGACCTGCTCGACCAGCTCCTGCGCTCCTACCCCGAGCGCGCCGACCTCGCCCGCGACATCCTGATCTGCGAGCAGGAGGGCGACCGGATCACGCACGACGTGATCCACCGGCTCAACAACACGTTCGTCACGCCCTTCGACCGCGAGGACATCATCCTGCTCGCCTCGGAGCTGGACGACATCGTCGACCTGATCGAGGAGGTCGCCGACTACCTCGGCCTCTACAAGATCGAGGCGCCGATGGAGCAGGCCCAGCGACTGGCGCACATCATCCTGCAGGCCGCGCGCCAGATCAGCGAGGCGATGCCCCGGCTGCGCGGCTTCCGCGACATCGGCCACTACACGGTCGAGGTCAACCGCCTCGAGAACGACGGCGACCGGATCGTCCGCGAGGCGATCGCGTCGCTGTTCGAGGGCGGGATCGACCCGATGATCGTGATCCGCTGGAAGGACCTCTTCGAGCGCCTCGAGGAGGCGGTCGACGCCTGCGAGACCGTCGCCAACGTGCTCGAGGGCATCGTCATCAAGAACGCCTGAAGACCCCGGTCGCCAGCGGGTGAGCTCCAATCTCCTCCTCTACATCGTCGTCGCGACGGCGCTCGCGTTCGACTTCACCAACGGCTTCCACGACACCGCCAACGTCGTCGCCACGTCGATCTCCACGCGCGCCGCGTCGCCGCGGCTGGCGATCGCGTTCGCCTCGCTGCTGAACTTCGCCGGCGCCTTCATCTCGCTGAAGGTCGCCGCCACGGTCGGCACGGGCATCGTCGAGGCGACGGCGATCACGCAGACGATCGTCTTCGCCGGGCTCGTCGGCGCGATCGCCTGGAACCTGGCGACCTGGTGGTTCGGGCTGCCGTCGAGCTCCTCGCACGCGCTGATCGGCGGGCTGGTCGGCGCCGCGTTCGCCGCCCAGGGGGCGGGCGCGATCGAGGGCGACGGGATCGTCTCCAAGGTCGTCGTCCCGGCGCTGGTCGCGCCGCTGCTGGCGTTCGTCGTCGCCGGGCTGGCGATCCTCGTCGTCTACCGGATCGTCGGCCGGCTGCGGCCAGGCCCGGTGACGCGCGGCTTCCGCCTCGGCCAGCTCGCGAGCGGCGGGCTGCTGGCGCTGTCGCACGGCACCAACGACGCGCAGAAGACGATGGGCATCATCACGCTCGCGCTCGTCGCCCACGGGAACATCGCCGCCGACGCGTTCCGCGTGCCCGACTGGGTCGTGATCGCCTCGGCCAGCGCGATCGCGCTGGGCACGTACTCCGGCGGCTGGCGGATCATCCGCACGATGGGGGCGCGGATCATCCGCATGGACCCGCCGCAGGGCTTCGCCGCCCAGGGCGCCGGCGCGGTCGTGATCCTCGCCGCCTCGCACTTCGGCTACCCGCTGTCGACGACGCACGTGATCAACGGCGGGATCATGGGCGCGGGCGCGGCCAAGCGGCTCTCGGCGGTGCGCTGGGGCGTGGCCGGCAACATCGTCACCGCGTGGCTGCTGACGCTGCCGATGGCGGCGCTCGGCGGGGCGCTCGTCTACGGCATCACGCGGATCTTCGGCACCGGCGTGGCCGGGCCGATCGTGGTGATCGCCGCGATCCTGCTGGGGATCGTCACGCTGTTCGCGGCCCGCGCGCGCCAGCAGGCGGCGACGGCGTGAGCGCGACGGCGCTCGTCGACTGGAGCGCGCTGGGGCAGGTCGTGCTCTACGCGCTGCTGGCCGGCGTCGGCCTGCCGGCCGTCTACGCGCTGGCCGTGCTCGGCGCCGGCCGCGTCAGCGACGCGCGCCGCGCCGGGCGGACGGCCGCGGCGACCGGCTACGTGCTGATGAGCGTGGCCGGCGCGGCCGTGTGCCTCGCCGCCGTCGCCTACGGCATCTGGCTG